>NZ_CAXAXY010000057.1:0-19209 GCF_963972885.1 uncultured Pelagibacterium sp.
TTTTGTAGGCGTCCAAAACTCAGGTCTGGGAAATGCACCGAGAACCAGCGGTCGAGCCGCATCCCGTCCTCATCCGCCGCCACTTCCCGCAATTGCACGCCGCTCATAAAACTCTGTCCTTTGTCATTCGCGGTCGTTCTAGCGGGAAATCGCCCCGCCGTCATGAGCGAAGTCGCTGTTTAGCTGTCGCGCTTCGCCGCGCGCAATTTCCCGAAATAGTCCATCCGCTTCTTGATATCGCGCTCGAACCCGCGCTCGACGGGCTGATAGAAATCCTGCCGCCCGATCTTTTCGGGAAAATACTCCTGGCCCGAAAACCCCTCGGGGGTGTCGTGGTCGTAGATATAGCCCTCGCCATACCCCTCCGACTTCATCAGCTTGGTCGGCGCATTGAGAATGGCCATGGGCGGCGTCGGCGAGCCGGTCTTTTTGGCCAGGGCCAGTGCTCGGTTGTAGGCATTGTAAAGCGCGTTCGATTTCGGTGCCGTGGCCAGATAAACCACCACTTCGGCCAGCGCCAGTTCGCCCTCGGGCGAGCCGAGCATGTGATAGGCGTCCTTGGCGGCCGTGGCGATGGGAAGTGCCTGTGGATCGGCCATGCCGATATCTTCGACCGCCATGCGGATCAGCCGCCGCGCCAGATACATCGGATCCTCGCCCGCATCGATCATGCGCGCGAAATAATAGAGCGCCGCATCGGGATCCGATCCGCGCACAGTCTTGTGCAGCGCCGAAATCAGGTTGTAATGCCCGTCCTGGCTCTTGTCGTAGATCGGCGCCCGCCGCTGAACCAGACGCGCCAGCCCTGCAGGATCTAAAACGTCATCCGGTCCGGTTGCGGCAATGATCTCCTCGATCAACCCCAGCATGGCCCGCCCATCGCCATCGGCCAGCCCGATCAGCGTCTGCCGCGCGTCCTCATCGAGCGGCAGTGCCTTGCCCAATTCCTCTTCGGCCCGCGTGGCAAGCGCATCGAGATCGTCACGGTCGAGACTGGTAAACTTGAGCACCTGCGCGCGCGACAGAAGCGCCGCGTTGAGCTCGAAACTGGGGTTCTCCGTCGTCGCCCCGACCAGCACCACGGTGCCATCTTCCATGACGGGAAGAAAACTGTCCTGCTGCGCCCGGTTGAAGCGATGGATTTCATCGACGAACAGCAGCGTACGCTGCCCGGCCCGCCGCGCCGTGCGCGCCGTTTCGAACACCTTCTTGAGGTCCGCTACCCCCGAAAAGATCGCCGAAATCTGCTCGAACCGATAGTCCACTGCATCGGCCAGCAACCGCGCCACTGTCGTCTTGCCGGTTCCCGGCGGCCCCCACAGGATGAGCGAACCCAGCCGCCCCGACGCCAGCATCCGCCGCAGCGTGCCGTCGGGCCCGATGATATGGGTCTGCCCGATCACCTCATCGAGCGATTTCGGCCGCAGCCGGTCGGCCAGCGGCCGGTCGGCGCCCGGTTCATCCGTCGGTCGGGAGGCTGGAAGGTCCTCGGGAAAAAGGTCGCTCATCGCACCTCACAAAACTATCATCCGCTCACCACCGAACGGATGACCCTGCCTTCGCGTTGCAGGATGATCTGCCAGGCGCGCGGGCGCTGGCTGGCTAGGGATTCGAAGGTTTCAATATCACGAATTTCCGTGCCGTTCAGCGCAACGATCACATCGCCTTGCTCGAGCCCCATGCGCGCCGCCGGGCTTCCCGCCTCAACCTCGACGACGGCGACCCCCTGCGTTGAAAAGCCCAGCCCCAATTGCTGCGCCAATGCGGGGTTCAGTTCAGCCGCGCTGACCCCTGCAAATCGCGTATTGCCCGAAATCGTCGCCTGCCGGTCCGAAGTCGCGGGCGGCGCCCCCATTTCCAGTGCGGCAGTCGTCTCGGCGCCGTTCCGCCACAGCGTCAATTCGGAGATCGAGCCGACCGGCTTGGTCGCAACGCGATAGTTGAGCGCTTCGGGGTCCTGAACCGCCACCCCATCGATCGCGGTGATCACGTCGCCCGAAGCCAGCCCTGCCGCCTCGGCCGGGCTGTCGGGCGCGATTTCAGTTACCAGTGCCCCGCGCGGCGTCACCAGTCCCAGGCTGGCGGCCAGGTCGGCGTCCAGCATCTGCATCTGCGCGCCGAGCCAGGGCCGCATGATCTCGCCACCCGCCGCGCCCGCATCGGCGATCACCCGCGCCATATTGGAGGGTATGGCGAACCCGATGCCCTGCGAGCCGCCCGAGCGGGTAAACAGCGCCGTGTTGATACCGACCAGTTGCCCGTTCATATCGACCAGCGCACCGCCCGAATTGCCCGGATTGATCGCTGCGTCGGTCTGGATGAAGAATTGATAGTCGGTCATCCCCATGCCGGTTCGCGCCAGTGCCGAAACGATACCGCTGGACACCGATTGCCCCACTCCGAACGGATTGCCGATGGCCAGAACGAGATCGCCGACCTCCAACTGGTCGGAATCGGCAAATGACACGAAGGGAAACTCCCCCGCCCCATCCTCGGCCCTGAGCACGGCCAGATCGGTAGAGGGGTCGGCCAGCACCAGTTCGACGGGATATTCCCGCCCGTCATTGAGCACAATCCGAATATCGGTCGCCCCTTCCACGACGTGATTGTTGGTGAGGATCATGCCATCCGCACTGACAATCACGCCCGACCCCAGCGATTGCGAGGTCTGCGGCCGCTGGTTGAAGAGCGGCGAGCGACCGAAAAACTGGTCGAAGAAAGGATCGCCAAAACCGCTCTGCTGCTGGGTGACCCGGGTTGCATAGACATTGACGACCGCCGGCGCGACCTGCTGGACCACCGGCGAATAGGAGAGTTGGATTTCCTCCTGGCTCTGCGGCACCGTCCGCTCGACCTGGGCAAAGGCCGCGGCAGGTGCGAGGACCAGAAGAATAGCAACAATCGACTTGCGGAACATGGGGAGACTCCGGAGCTTGCAACGCGCGTCAGAGGTTAGTCGCCAAGGCTCCGGTTTCAAGTGACAAGCTCGTAAGGTTGGCGGCAAAAGCGTGGCAATTTTGACCCCGCACAAAGAATCGTCACAACCTGTCTCTATAGGCGAAATTGGCCATTGCAGAGGGGGGCAATGAGCCCTATACACGCGCGCTTTCAACCCCCGTACAAGGTATCAAGGTCAATGGACCACGCGCCGTCTCGCACATACGCGAACACCGCAGAACTGATCGCCACCGAGGAACCCGACTATCCGAGTTTCCTGTTTTCCGAACGGCTTCTGGTCGATGCAATAAATACCTTCAAGGCGGGCTTTGATGGCCTGTTGACCTATGCAGTCAAATCCAATCCTTCGCCCCATATCCTCGAGATCATGAATCGCGAGGGGCTCAAGGCCTACGATGTTGCCTCCAACACCGAGATGGCCCTGATCCGCAAATACGCGCCTCAAGCCGGGATGCACTACAACAATCCCATCAAGTCTCGTCGAGAGATCGAGCGCGCCTATTCCGAATTCGGGGTTCGCTCCTTTACCATCGACCATGTGGCCCAGCTCGACCAGCTCGCCGCCGTCATCCCGCCCAGCGAGGATGTCGAGGTGACTGTGCGCTTCAAGGCCGGCAAGGCGCTCAAATCCTACGATTTCGGCACCAAGTTCGGCGTTATGGAGGAGGGCGCCATCGCGATCTGCACATTGGCCAAGGCCATGGGATATTCGACCTCGCTGTGCTTCCACGTCGGCAGCCAGTGCGAGGAAGCCTATGCCTATGAGCGCCACATCGCCGCTGCAGGGCGCATCGCCCAGGCCTCGGGCATCGAGCTCAAGCGCCTCAATATCGGCGGCGGCTTTCCCGCCCCCTACATCACCAATTCGGCCCCGCCCCTCGACGTCTATTTCGAGACCATCCGCAACGCTGTCGCCGATACGTTCGGCTCGAACAAGCCCGAACTGATTGCCGAGCCCGGACGCGGCCTATCCACGGGCTGCACATCGCTCCTGCTGCGCGTCAAACACGTGCGCGGCGAACAGTCGGTCTATCTCAACGACGGCGTCTATGGCTCGCTGATGGAAGCGATGATCCTTGAGTTCATGCCGCCGATCCGCGTGTGGCGCGGCGACAAGGTGCTGACCGGTGAGAGCTGGGACTTCAAGATCTTCGGGCCGACCTGCGACAGCTACGACGTCATGCCCCAGACCTTCATCCTGCCGGCCGCCATCACCGAGGACGATTATATCGAGTTCGGCCTGATGGGCGCCTACACGCAGGCCTCCCTCACCCCGTTCAACGGCTTTGACCGTCGCGACCTCTATTGGGTCGACGACATTCTCGTGTGATGGACGCCGGCAACGGCCAATTGCCGCGGCCCGAAGCACTCGGGCCGCGGATCATGGTGCTCGGTCCGACGAACTCGGGAAAATCGACACTCACTGAAGCGCTTGGAATGCGGCTCGGCGTCCCTGCCATTCACCTTGACCGGCTGCGGCACATACCCGGCACCGATTGGGAACAGCGCCCCGACGCCGAATTCGCGGCTCTGCACGATGCTGCTATCGCCGAGCCGGCATGGATCATGGACGGCTCCTATTCGGTCCTGATGCCACAGCGCGTGGCGCGGGCCACCGGCATCATCGTGCTCGATGAAAATCTTGCCGTGCGCACCCTGCGCTATTTGCGCCGCAGCCTATCCCGGCGGCGTCGGGCTGGCGGACTCGAAGGGGACCGTGACTCGGTCAAATGGGAGATGCTTGCCTGGCTATGGAAGACCCGCAACAAGGCAGAGGGAACCCGTCAGAGCGCAATTCAAACAGGGCTGCCGCATGTCTTTTGCCGGAGCACGAGGGAGCTCAAAGTCCTCTATGCAGCATGGGGCCTAAGCCAAGCCGATCTGTAAGAACGAAAAAAGGCGGCTCACAAGCCGCCTTTTCAATTCTACAGCAGGAAGAAACCGCCTACGCGGCTTCGCTCTCTTCATCACGCGTGAAGTCGGCGGTCGGGCCGGAATCCTTGCCCCGGGCCTCGACGTCGCGATCGACGAACTCGATGATGCCGACCGGGGCATTATCGCCGTGACGGAAGCCGGCCTTGAGGACGCGGGTGTAGCCACCATTGCGGTCCTTGTAACGCGGGCCCAAAATATCGAACAGCTTCTTGACCATGGTCTCATCGCCGATCTGGGCGATGGCCTGGCGGCGGGCATGCAGATCGCCGCGCTTGCCAAGGGTGATGAGCTTTTCGACGATCGGACGCAACTCCTTCGCCTTGGGCAGGGTCGTCACGATCTGTTCGTGCTTGATCAATGCTGCGGACATGTTCTTGAACATCGCCTTGCGATGCGAAGAGGTCCGGTTCAGTTTGCGGCCGGCTTTACCGTGGCGCATGGTACTCTCCTAGTAGCTTTTGGCCCGCGGAAGATCAGTAGTGATCTTCGTAACGCTTGGCGAGGTCTTCGATGTTTTCGGGCGGCCAGTTGTTGACGTCCATCCCGAGATGGAGCCCCATCTGGGCCAACACTTCCTTGATCTCGTTGAGCGACTTGCGCCCGAAGTTCGGCGTGCGGAGCATTTCCGCTTCCGTCTTCTGGATGAGATCGCCGATATAAACGATGTTGTCGTTCTTGAGGCAGTTCGCCGAACGCACAGACAACTCGAGTTCGTCCACCTTCTTGAGCAACGCCGGGTTGAAGGCGAGTTCGGGTGTCGAATCCTCTGCCTTTTCCTTGGTGGGCTCTTCGAAATTTACGAAGACCGAGAGCTGATCCTGAACGATGCGGGCCGCAAAGGCCAGCGCGTCTTCGGGGCTGATCGCGCCGTTGGTCTCGATCTGCATGCTCAGCTTGTCAAAGTCCAGGTTCTGGCCCTCACGGGTCTTTTCGACCTTGTAGCTGACGCGCTTGACCGGCGAGAACAGAGCATCGACGGCAATGTAACCGATCGGTGCATCTTCGGGCTTGTTGCGGTCGGCCGGAACATAACCCTTGCCGGTATTGACCGTGAACTCGATATTGATCTCGGCACCGTCATCAAGGTGACAGATGACAAGGTCAGGATTGAGCACTTCGATGTCGCCGGTGGTCTTGATGTCGCCAGCGATGACGGCACCCGGACCCTGCTTGGAAAGCGTAAGGCGCTTGGGCCCTTCGTCTTCCATCTTGATGGCGATTTCCTTGATGTTGAGAACGAGATCTGTCACGTCCTCACGCACGCCGGGAATCGACGAGAATTCATGCAATACGCCATCGATCTGGATGGCGGTGATTGCCGCACCCTGCAGCGACGAGAGCAGAACCCGGCGCAGCGTGTTGCCCAGGGTCAGGCCATAACCGCGTTCAAGCGGCTCGGCGACCACGGAGGCGACGCGCGCGGAATCGCTGCCC
The DNA here is from genome assembly GCF_963972885.1 of uncultured Pelagibacterium sp. Lineage (NCBI taxonomy): Bacteria > Pseudomonadati > Pseudomonadota > Alphaproteobacteria > Hyphomicrobiales > Devosiaceae > Pelagibacterium > uncultured Pelagibacterium sp. The sequence continues at coordinate 6,328 of NZ_CAXAXY010000057.1, forward strand.
GGAACGACGTCGAGCTTGGTCGGCTTAATCAGTTCCTGCCAGTTTTTCTGGATCATCACGTCCAACTTCCTTTTTAAAATCGCGGCCCTGCCCGGCCGCCATGCCGCAAACCGTAAAAGAACCCCGGCTGGCCCTGCCGAGGTCCATTCACATCAGACGCGACGACGCTTGCGCGGCCGACACCCATTATGCGGAATGGATGTAACGTCCCGGATGGAAGTGACAGTGAAGCCGGCAGCCTGAAGGGCACGCAGTGCCGATTCACGACCTGAACCCGGGCCACGAACTTCGACCTCAAGGGTCTTCATGCCGTGTTCCTGCGCCTTCTTGGCAGCGTCTTCTGCAGCCATCTGGGCTGCGTAAGGGGTCGATTTGCGCGAACCCTTGAAACCCATCGTACCGGCGGAGGACCAGGAGATCGTATTGCCCTGAACGTCGGTGATGGTGACCATCGTGTTGTTGAACGAGGCGTTCACATGTGCAACGCCAGCACTGATATTCTTGCGCTCGCGGCGGCGAACGCGCGTAGTTTCTGCTTTAGCCATTTACTTCCTCTAGTGATCTCTAGCGCCGCCGTGGTTCCAGCGGCTACACCTCAAGAAACCCGAAGTGGAACGTTCCGGCCGGACACTACTGCCCGCCCCTGCCGCTCCATCCCGGCTTTCTTATTTCTTCTTGCCCGCGATGGCCTTTGCAGGGCCCTTGCGGGTACGGGCATTGGTGTGGGTCCGCTGACCGCGCACCGGCAGACCGCGACGATGACGCAGGCCGCGATAGTTGCCCAGATCCATCAAACGCTTGATGTTCATGGCAACCGAACGGCGAAGGTCACCCTCGACCTGATAGTCACGGTCGATGGTTTCGCGAATCTGGATAACTTCCGCGTCGGTCAGCTCATTCACGCGCCGCTCGGCCGGAATGGACACCTTTTCGCAGATTTCAGAGGCCATCTTCGGCCCAATCCCGTGAATATACTGCAACGCGATAACCACGCGCTTGTTCGTCGGGATATTGACGCCAGCAATACGAGCCACGTCGGATCTCCTAAATTGATATGAGGACGTTACCGTCCCGTTTCGTTCAACAACAAGGGACCGGCATCCGACCCCCTTCTCTATACGGAAGGAACCGAATCCAGCCCTCGAAATTTCTGAGACTGGGCGCGGTTCTAAGGACTCACGGCATCAAAGTCAACACCGCCGCAAGCCCAATCGTTTCGGTCAGCTGATCGCTGACTTGATCGCGGCTGTTACATCCTCGATCGGTGCCATTCCATCCACTGATTTGAGCAGACCCTGCTCGGAATAGAACGCCACAAGAGGCGCTGTTTGCTGGGTGTAGACATCGAGACGCTTGCGCAGCACCTCTTCATTGTCGTCCGCCCTTGCGCCGCCGCTTTCCTTGGCCCGATTGATGATGCGTTCGACCAGCACATCGGGATCGGCCGTGATTTCAATGACCGCGTCGAGGTGAACCCCCTTGCGGTCGAGCATGTGGGTCAAGGCCTCAGCCTGCGCAATGGTGCGCGGGAAACCATCGAGGATGAACCCGTTCTCGCAGTCGGGCTGATCCATGCGCTCGGAAATGATGCCGGAAACGATGTCGTCGGAAACCAGATCCCCGCGATCGACAATCGCCTTGGCTTCCAGACCCAGCCGAGTCTTGTCGGCAATGGCCGCCCGGAGCATGTCGCCCGTCGAGAGCTGCGGAATGGAATAGGTCGATACCAGAATCTGTGCCTGCGTACCCTTGCCCGCGCCCGGCGGACCCAAAAGAACCAGTCTCATCTTTTCCGTCCCCCTAGACGTGATTTCTTGACCATGCCCTCATATTGCTGCGCGATCAGGTGGCTTTGAATCTGGCTCACCGTATCCAGCGTCACTGTAACCATGATGAGCAGCGAGGTACCGCCCAGAAAGGCCGAGATGTTGAGCTGGCTCAAAAACACTTCCGGGATCAGCGCCACGATGGTCAGATAGATCGCACCGACCACGGTAATGCGTGTCAGCACGTAATCGATATGCTGCGCCGTTCTTTCGCCCGGACGAATGCCCGGAATGAACCCGCCCGAGCGCTTGAGATTGTCCGCCGTCTCGGTCGGATTGAAAACGATCGAGGTGTAAAAGAACGCAAAGAAGATGATCATCCCGGCAAACAGCGCCAGGTAGAGCGGCTGGCCCCGCCCGAGCAGCGCCGAGATGTACTGCAGCCATTGCGGAGCATCGCCCTGCGCAGAGAACGTCGCGATCGTTGCCGGCAACAGCAGCAGCGAGGACGCGAAGATCACCGGGATAACACCGGCCGTATTGAGCTTGAGCGGCAGGTGCGAAGTGTCGCCCTGATACATCTTGTTGCCCACCTGGCGCTTCGGATACTGGATCAAAAGCCTGCGCTGGGCGCGTTCAAAGAACACGATGATCCCGATCACCACAATGGCGCCAACCAAAATACCGACGACGGCAATGGTCGGCAGCGCACCGGTGCGGCTCAGTTCGAGCGTCTGGGCAATGGTCGCGGGCAACGAGGCCACGATACCGGCAAAAATGATCAGCGAAATGCCGTTGCCGACACCGCGCGCGGTCATCTGTTCACCCAGCCACATCAGGAACATGGTGCCGCCAACAAGCGTGATGACGGTCGAAATACGGAAGAACCAGCCCGGATCCGCCACGACGCCTTCGCTGGCTTCGAGGCCCACGGCGATGCCATAGGCCTGAACGGCGCAGAAAATGACCGTGAGATACCGGGTGTACTGGTTGAGCTTGCGCCGCCCGCTCTCGCCTTCCTTCTTGAGCGCCTCAAGGCGCGGAGAAGCCGTCGACATCACCTGGATGACGATGGAGGCGGTAATGTAGGGGATCAGATTGAGCGCGAAAATCGCAAGCCGTTCAACGGCGCCACCGGCGAACATGTTGAACAGCCCGAAGATGCCGCCCTGCGCCTGCTGAAACGTCGACGCGAAAGCATCAGGGTCGATGCCTGGAATCGGAATATAGGTGCCGAGTCGGTAAACCAGCAACGCGCCAAGGGTGAAGAAAATCCGCTTCTGGAGTTCCTTGGCCTTCGAAAAGGTCGAAAAACTCAAGTTTCGGGCCAGTTGCTCGGCTGCAGACGCCATAACGGCTCCCTCTGAAGTGGCTTATAGAGCAAAGGAACGGGCCACATGGGCCCGCGGAAAAGACAATGCTCTGATATAGTCAGAGCGCGCCCTTATGCAATCCCCGTATTCGGGAAGATTACCAGGGCGCGCTCGAAACATTGTAACGACTATTCGGCGTCGGCAGGCTTGCCGATCAACTCGACTTTGCCCCCGGCCGCTTCGATGGCAGCGGCGGCACCAGCGGAAACGTGGTTGACCTTGAAGGTAACCTTCTTGGCCTTGAATTCACCGCTGTTGATCAGGCGAACGCCGTCTTTGGCGCGGCGAATGACGCCGGCCTTGACCAGTGCTTCTGCATCCACGACGCCCTTGGCGTCGAGCTTGCCGCTGTCGATATAGGCCTGGATGCGGTCGAGACGAACAGCATTCCACTTCTTGGCGAAGGGATTGTTGAAGCCGCGCTTGGGCATCCGCATGTGAAGCGGCATCTGCCCGCCTTCAAAGCCATTGATCGAAACGCCCGAACGGGACTTCTGACCCTTGACGCCACGACCACCGGTCTTGCCAAGACCAGAGCCGATGCCGCGACCGACGCGTGCCCTGGCTTTGGTGGCGCCGGCGTTATCGGAGATCTCGTTGAGTTTCATAATACCAAATCCCTCTTACTGCTCGTCCACGACGCGGACGAGGTGAGCGACCTTGGAAATCATGCCGCGCACCGACGGCGTGTCTTCCAGCTCGCTGCGGCGATGCATCTTGTTCAGGCCCAGGCCCACAAGTGTCGCGCGCTGATCTTCCTTGCGACGGATCGGCGAACCGATCTGCTCGACGATGACGGTCTTTTTAGCCATTGTTTCTCTCCTCGAGCGCTCTATCAAGCCTCGACGGCGGCTTCGCCGCGACGTGCCTGCAACTCGGAAACCTTGAGACCGCGACGGGCCGCCACCGAACGGGGGCTGTCAACGTTCTTGAGCGCGTCGAACGTGGCGCGAACCATGTTGTAGGGATTTGCCGAACCCTGGCTTTTGGCAACGATATCGTTGATACCAAGGGTTTCGAAAACGGCGCGCATCGGGCCACCCGCGATGATACCGGTACCGGCCGGAGCCGCACGCAGGATCACCTTGCCGGCGCCGTGACGGCCCTGCACGTCATGGTGCAGCGTACGCGCTTCGCGCAGCGGCACGCGGATCATCTGACGCTTGGCCTGCTCTGTTGCCTTGCGGATGGCTTCAGGCACTTCACGCGCCTTGCCATGACCGAAACCGACACGGCCCTTCTGATCACCAACCACCACGAGGGCAGCAAAACCAAAGCGACGACCGCCCTTTACCACCTTGGCAACACGGTTGATATGCACCAGGCGATCGACGAATTCGCTATCGCGTTCTTGAGTGTCTCTCATCGTTCCTACCAGTCTTTTTTCTCTTTTATCTTGTAAGGAGCGTTCGCTTAAAAGCTCAGCCCGCCCTCGCGGGCGGCATCGGCCAGCGCCTTGACGCGGCCATGGAACAGATACGACCCGCGATCGAACACAACGTTCGAAACACCAGCCTTGGTGGCGCGGACAGCAAGTGCCTTGCCAACTTCAGAGGCTGCGGCCTGATTGGCGCCGTTCTTGATCTTGAGATCTTTTTCGAGCGAAGAAGCGGACGCCAGCGTCACGCCATTCGCATCGTCGATGATCTGTGCGTAGATATTTTTTTCCGAACGGAAGACCGACAAGCGCGGACGACCGTTGGCACGGGCCTTGAGAGCCCGACGAACACGCGCCTTGCGCCGTTCGATACCAGAAAGCTTAGCCATCTCGACCAATCCTTACTTCTTCTTGCCTTCTTTGCGGTAGATGTGCTCATCCGCATAGCGCACGCCCTTGCCCTTGTAGGGCTCCGGCGGACGAAACTCACGAATGTCGGACGCGACCTGTCCGACCTGCTGCTTGTCGATACCCGTGACGACGATTTCCGTCTGGGTGGGCGCTGCAAGCGAAATCCCGTCGGGCGCCTTGAAGATCACTTCATGGGAAAAGCCGAGGGACAGCTTGAGGTCCGAGCCCTGCATCTGGGCACGATAGCCGACGCCCGTGATGGCGAGCTTGCGCTCAAAGCCAGTCGAGACGCCGGTCACGATGTTCTGCACGAGCGAGCGGGACAGACCCCAGGCCGAACGGGCCTCACGGCTGTCGTTGACAGGGGTGACAACGACGCCGTCATCGGTCATCTCGGGCTTGACCAGATCAACGAGCACCACAGAAAGCTCACCCTTGGAGCCTTTTGCGGTGACCTTCTGGCCGTCCACTGTGACCGTCACGCCGCTGACCGGTGCTACCGGCTTTTTGCCAATACGCGACATATTAAATTGCCTTTTCGTTGTGTGAAGGCAGGCTTTCACCCTGCCCGCTTCCGATCACACGGAAACTCCAAACGTATGTGCACCACGCCGGTCGGCTGAAACGACCGGCATGAAACACGTCTTAGAAGACGCGGCAGAGGACCTCACCGCCAACGTTTTCGGCACGTGCCTTGTGATCGGCCATCACGCCCTTGGGGGTGGACAGGATCGAAACACCAAGACCATTGCCAACAACCGGAATATTCTTGACCGAGGCATAAACCCGGCGACCGGGCTTCGACACGCGCTGAATTTCCCGGATAACCGGTTCGCTTTCCGAGTACTTCAGCTCGATGGCGAATTCGGGAAGGCCGTTTTCGTTGGTCTCTTCCGAATAGCCACGAATGTAGCCCTCGGCCTTGAGAACGTCGAGCACATGAGCGCGAAGGCTCGAAGCGGGCGTACGGACGACATCGCGACGGCGCATCTGCGCGTTGCGGATGCGGGTCAGCATATCGCCGAGAGGATCTGTAAGAGTCATCTTCGTTCTTTCCTTACCAGCTCGACTTGACCAAACCAGGGATCATGCCCATCGAGCCAAGCTCGCGGAGCGCGATACGGCTCAGCTTGAGCTTGCGATAGTAGCCGCGCGGACGACCCGAAACCTCACAGCGGTTGCGAATGCGAACCGGCGAAGCGTTGCGGGGCAGCTCGGCCAGCTTGAGCTGGGCAGCGAAACGCTCTTCAAAGCTCAGCGACGCATCCTTTGCCTTGGCCTTGAGCGCAGCCCGCTTGGGTGCATACTGCTTGGCGAGCTTGGCGCGGCGCTTGTTTTTCTCGATGGAGCTAGTCTTAGCCATCTAAGTCTCTCTTTCGTCTCTTTTCCAGTTATCCGCTTACTGGCGGAACGGGAAATTGAAAGCCTTGAGAAGCGCGCGCGCTTCTTCGTCGGTCTTTGCCGTGGTGCAGACGATCACGTCCATGCCCCAGACCTGGTCGATCTGGTCATAGTTGATCTCGGGGAACACGATATGTTCCTTGATGCCCATGGCGTAATTGCCGCGGCCATCGAAGCTCTTGGGGTTCAGGCCGCGAAAGTCACGAACGCGCGGCAACGCGACGTTGACCAGGCGGTCGATGAATTCATACATCTGGGCACGACGCAGCGTGACCTTGACGCCGAGCGGCATGCCTTCGCGGACCTTGAAGCCGGCGATCGACTTGCGCGCATAGGTGACGACGGGCTTCTGGCCGGCGATCTTTTCGAGATCGGCCAGGGCAGCCTTCACCTTCTTGGAGTCGGCAACCGCTTCGCCGACACCCATGTTGAGAACGACCTTCTCAAGCTTGGGAACCTGCATCGGGTTGACGTAGTTGAAGGTCTCGGTGAGACCGGCACGCACCACATCTTCATAATGTGTGCGCAGGCGCGGAAGGTATGTCTCAGCCATCGATCACTTCTCCAGAACGCTTTGCGACGCGCTTTTTGACGCCGTCTTCGATCTTGAAGCCGACGCGGGTCGGCTTGTTGTCCTTGGCATCGACCAGAGCGATATTGCTCAGGTGAATGGGGGCTTCCTTGGTGATGATGCCCGCATCCTGGCTCTGGGTCTGCTTCTGGTGACGACGCACCAGATTGATGCCGGAAACCAGTGCCTTGGTATCGGTCGGCATGACCTGAAGCACCTGGCCGGTCTTGCCCTTGTCCTTGCCAGTCAGCACGATGACCTTGTCACCTTTTTTGATCTTGGCAGCCATTACAGCACCTCCGGCGCGAGCGAAATGATCTTCATGTGGCTTTTCGCGCGCAGCTCACGAGGAACCGGGCCAAAGATACGGGTGCCGATCGGTTCCTTGTTGTTGTTGATGATCACCGCCGCATTGCGGTCGAAACGGATCACGGTGCCATCGGGGCGACGGATGTCGGATGCGGTGCGAACCACCACGGCCTTCATCACCTGGCCCTTCTTGACGCGGCCGCGCGGGATGGCGTCCTTGACCGACACAACGATGATGTCGCCAACAGACGCATACTTGCGATGCGAACCGCCCAGCACCTTGATGCACATAACACGACGAGCGCCCGAATTATCGGCGACGTCGAGGTTCGTCTGCATCTGAATCATGACTGGTTGCCTTCTTTAATTACTGGTCCGCGTCCGGTATCCGGCACGGCACTAGATCTCTTTGTGAGCTCTTGCGTTATGCCGGATGAACCAGCGTCCAACGCTTATTCTTGGAGATCGGCGCACATTCTTCGATCTGCACCACATCACCGACCTTGGCCGCATTGGCTTCGTCGTGGGCGTGGTACTTCTTGGACCGGCGCACGGTCTTTTTCATGATCGGGTGTGTAAAGCGGCGCTCGACGCTCACCACAACCGTTTTTTCGTTCGTATCGGAGACCACTGTCCCCTGCAGGATACGCTTGGGCATTTGTGTCTCCTTACTTTCCGGCCTGCGCCTTCTCGGCGATCACGGTCTGAACGCGCGCGATATCGCGGCGGACCTTGCGCACCTGAGAAGTGTTTTCCAGCTGCTGGGTAGCGCGCTGGAAACGCAGGTTGAACTGCTCTTTCTTCAGATTGACGAGCTCATCCTTGAGTTCGTCGACCGTCTTTGCTCTAACGTCGCTCGGCTTTGCCATCGCTGTACGTCCTTAATCTGCAATGCGGCTGACGAACCGCGTCTTGATCGGCAACTTCATGGCCGCCAGACGCAGAGCTTCACGCGCAATCTCTTCACTTACGCCGTCAACTTCGAACATGATCCGGCCGGGCTTGACGCGGGCTGCCCAGTATTCAGGAGCACCCTTACCTTTACCCATACGGACTTCGGTCGGCTTGGACGACACGGGCACATCCGGGAAAACCCGGATCCACACACGACCGGCACGCTTCATATAGCGAGTCATCGCGCGGCGTGCGGCCTCGATCTGGCGGGCGGTTATACGCTCAGGTTCCTGAGCCTTCAAGCCATATTCGCCAAAATTCAGGTCGGTGCCGCCTTTGGCGGCGCCGTGGATCCGGCCCTTGTGGGCCTTGCGGAACTTCGTACGTTTCGGTTGCAGCATTTTTTTTAGTCCTATCAGCTTGCAGCCGGACCGCGGCGGCCCTGACCGCCGGAGTCACCACCTTCGGTGGCACGGCGCTCGTGAGCCATCGGATCGTGTTCCATGATCTCGCCTTTGAAGATCCAGACCTTGATCCCGATGATGCCATAGGTGGTCGCGGCTTCGGCAACACCATAGTCGACGTCGGCACGAAGGGTGTGAAGCGGCACGCGGCCTTCACGATACCATTCGGTCCGGGCGATATCGGCACCGCCAAGACGGCCACCAACATTGACGCGGATGCCCTGGGCGCCCATGCGCATTGCCGTCTGCACGGCACGCTTCATGGCACGGCGGAACGCCACGCGGCGCTCGAGTTGCTGGGCGATGCCCTGTGCGACCAGCGTTGCGTCGGTTTCCGGCTTACGCACTTCAACAATGTTGATGTGCACTTCCGAATTGGTGAACTTCTTGACCTTGTTGCGGATCTTCTCGATGTCCGCACCCTTCTTGCCGATCACGATGCCCGGACGCGCCGAGTGGATCGAAATGCGGCATTTGCGGTGCGGGCGCTCGATAACGATCTTGGAAACAGCGGCCTGCTTGAGCTCTTTCTCGAGCATCTCGCGAATCTTGAGATCTTCCTGCAGGAGCGAACCATATTCGCCCTTGTTGGCGTACCAACGGGAATCCCAGGTGCGGTTGATACCGAGGCGAAGCCCGATCGGATTAACTTTCTGGCCCATCAGACGGCCTCCTCGACTTCACGGACGACGATGGTCAGATGCGAGAACGGCTTCTCGATGCGCGCGCCGCGACCGCGGGCACGGGCATGGAACCGCTTCATCACCAGAGCCTTGCCAACGAAGGCTTCCGAGACCACCAGGGAGTCTGTATCCAGACCATGGTTGTTTTCGGCGTTCGCGATGGCGCTTTCCAGGGTCTTCTTGACCGAAACCGAAATCCGCTTACGCGAGAATTCGAGTTCGGCAAGAGCCTTCTCGACCTTCTTGCCACGGATCTGTGCGGCGACCAGGTTGAGCTTCTGGGGGCTTGTGCGCACCATGCGAAGGACGGCTTTCGCCTCTGTGTCCTTGAGCGCGCGTTCACGCTTTTCCTTGCCCATCGTTACTTCCTCTTCGCCTTCTTGTCGGCCGCGTGACCGTAATAGGTGCGCGTGGGCGAAAACTCACCGAACTTGTGGCCGATCATATCCTCGGAGACATTCACCGGGATGTGCTTCTGACCGTTGTAGACGCCAAAGGTGAGGCCAACGAACTGCGGCAGGATGGTGGAGCGACGGCTCCAGATCTTGATCACTTCATTGCGGCCCGATTCCCGGACCTTGTCTGCCTTCTTCAGCAGATACCCGTCGACGAACGGGCCTTTCCAGACGGAACGTGCCATGGCTTACCTGCCCTTCTTGAGGTGCCGCGAGCGGACGATAAACTTGTCCGTCGCCTTGTTGGTGCGGGTGCGCTTGCCCTTGGTCGGCTTGCCCCACGGAGTAACCGGGTTACGGCCACCCGAGGTGCGGCCTTCACCACCACCATGGGGGTGATCGACCGGGTTCATCGCGACACCGCGAACATTCGGACGCCGGCCCAGCCAGCGATTGCGGCCGGCCTTGCCGATCGAGGTATTGGAATGGTCCGGGTTGGAAACCGAACCGACGGTTGCAAGGCACGAGCCATGGACCAACCGCTGCTCACCCGACCCCATGCGAAGGATCGCCCAGCCCGAGTCACGGCCAACATATTGCGCATAAGCGCCGGCCGAACGGGCCATCTGGCCGCCCTTTTTGGGCTTGAGCTCGATGTTGTGCACAATCGTGCCGACCGGCATACGCTCAAGCGGCATGGTGTTGCCCGGCTTCACGTCGACGGCGTTCATCGACGAGATCACCTTGTCACCAGCGGCAAGACGCTGCGGCGCCAGGATGTAAGCCTGCTCACCATCATCATAGGTTACCAGAGCAATGAACGCGGTCCGGTTGGGATCGTATTCAAGGCGCTCAACGGTACCCTGGACGTCGAACTTGGTGCGCTTGAAATCGACCATGCGATAGCTGCGCTTGTGTCCGCCGCCTCGTGCAAACGAAGTGACGCGGCCGTTACTGTTGCGGCCACCCGACTTGGAAAGACCCTCGGTCAGTTTCTTGACCGGGCCACCCTTCCAGAGCTCGGACCGGTTGATGCCGACAAGTTGGCGGCGGCCCGGCGAGGTGGGATTGTATTGTTTCAAAGCCATTTGAACTCTTCCTTCTCGCCTTCTTACAGACCGGTCGAAATATCGATGGTCTGACCGTCAACGAGGGTAACGACGGCCTTCTTGACGTCCTTGCGGGTGCCAAGCATGTTGCGGAACCGCTTGACCTTGCCCTTGCGGACGATGGTGTTGACAGCCTTGACCTTGACTTCAAAGAGCGCCTCTACGGCGGCCTTGATTTCCGGCTTGGTTGCGTCGATGGCAACATCGAACACGACCTGACCGTATTCCGAAGCCATGGTGGACTTTTCAGTCACGACCGGATTGCGGATGATGTCGTAGTGCTTGAGCGCGCTCATTGGAACCGGCCCTCCAGCGCAGCGAGAGCGTCCTTGGTCAGGACCAGCTTCTCACGACGCAGAATGTCGTAAACGTTGATGCCCTGAGCCGGAAGCACGTCGATCTGGGGAATGTTCCGCGCGGCGAGCGCGAAATTGGTATCCAGTTCGGTGCCACCGATAATCAGCGCACTGGAAAAACCGAGCTTACCGAAGATGGCGCGAAGTGCGGCAGTCTTGGGCGCTTCGGCAGTCGCCTGGTCGATGATGACGAGATCACCTGCCTTGGCCTTGGCAGAAAGAGCATGCTTGAGAGCAAGCGCGCGGACTTTCTTGGGCAGCTCGATCGCGTGGCTGCGCGGGGTCGGGCCGAATGCGCGTCCACCACCTCGGAAGATGTTGGAACGACGCGAGCCGTGACGTGCACCGCCGCCGCCCTTCTGGCGACCGAATTTCTTGCCGGTCTGGGCAACTTCAGCACGATTTTTAACGTCGTGCGTACCCGACATGCGCTTGAGGAGCTGATAGCGCACCATGCGCTGGATCAGATCGGCGCGAGGCTCGAGACCGAAAACGGTGTCGTCGAGAGTGACCTTGCCGGCCGACTTACCCTCAAGGGTTGTGACCTGGAGTTCCATTATGCACTCTCCCCATTGGCTGCGGCCTTGAACGAACCGGGCAGCGCAACACCTTCCGGACGCGGCTTCTTGACGGCGTCGCGGATCTGGATCCAGCCGCCTTTGGAGCCCGGAACCGAACCCTGGACCATGATCAGCCCACGCTCGACATCGGTCTTGACGACCTTGACGTTCTGGGTCGTGACCCGCTCGGCACCCATGTGCCCAGCCATCTTCTTGCCCTTGAACACCTTACCGGGGTCCTGGTTCTGACCGGTCGAGCCGTGCGAGCGGTGCGAGACCGACACGCCGTGCGAAGCCCGCAGACCACCGAAATTGTGACGCTTCATGGCACCGGCAAAGCCCTTGCCGATCGAGGTGCCCGTAACGTCCACAAGCTGGCCTTCAATGAAGTGGTCGGCCTGAAGTTCGGCACCCACATCGATGAGGTTGTCTTCGCTCACACGGAACTCGACGACCTTACGCTTGGGCTCGACCTTGGCAGCGGCGTAATGCCCGCGCTCGGCCTTGCTCACATTCTTGACCTTGACCGAGCCGGCGCCGAGTTGCAGCGCGACATAGCCGTCCTTGTCCTGCGTCCGCTGGCCCACCACCTGGCAGCCCTGCAGCGCCAGAACGGTAACGGGTACATGAGCGCCGTCATCGGTGAAGATGCGGGTCATTCCCAGCTTCTGTGCGATCAATCCAGAACGCATCGGTTGTTACCTTCTCTTTATCTTGCGGCTTTCCGGGTCATTGTTTCCCAAGAGGACCCACCAAAACGAAAACCGCGTCTAAACGCTTAGCTTAGAGCTTGATTTCGACGTCGACACCGGCGGCGAGATCGAGCTTCATCAGTGCATCCACCGTCTGTGGTGTCGGATCCACGATGTCCAGAAGACGCTTGTGAGTCCGAATTTCGAACTGCTCGCGGCTCTTCTTGTCGACGTGGGGCGACCGGTTGACGGTGTATTTGTCAATTCGCGTCGGCAGCGGAATGGGTCCGCGAACCTGCGCGCCTGTGCGCTTGGCCGTGTTGACGATCTCGCGAGTCGAATTGTCGAGCACGCGATGGTCGAACGCCTTGAGCCGGATGCGAATATTCTGACCGTTCATTGTGTTCTATCCCGAAAAAAGGACCACGGCGCGCGCCATTCGCGCACCGTGCTCTCAATTGGCTCGTTAAGCGACGATTTTGGAGACGACGCCGGCGCCGACGGTGCGGCCGCCTTCACG
>NZ_CAXAXY010000058.1:0-19125 GCF_963972885.1 uncultured Pelagibacterium sp.
CCCCGGATGCATGGGGCGATGATCGCTTCATATATACAAATTTCAGTGCGGAGCGCTCATCGCCCCATGCCGTCTATCCAATCATAGCCCGAGGCGATATCGCCGTCGGACGTTTTCGCGCGGCCATTGCACCACCTGACGGCTTGTCCTACATACGGCCCCAAGTTTCTCAGGCACGAATTTTTCGAAGAGGCACCCGCTTTATGGCGCGTCAATTCATCTATCATATGCACGGCATGTCCAAGGCCTATTCCGGTGGGAAGAAGGTCATCGACAATATGAATCTCTCGTTCTACCCCGATGCCAAGATCGGCATCCTGGGGCCGAACGGCGCGGGTAAATCCACGCTTCTGAAAATCATGGCCGGAATTGACACCGAATTTACCGGCGAAGCCTGGGCCGCCGATGGTGCGACTGTCGGATATCTGCCCCAGGAGCCCCAGCTCGACGAGCAACTCGACGTCAAGGGCAACGTGATGATCGGGGTCAAGGACAAGCAAGCCATCCTCGATCGCTACAACGAGCTGATGATGGATTATTCCGACGAGACGGCCGACGAAGCCTCAAAGCTTCAGGACCAGATCGACGCCGATGACCTGTGGGATCTCGATTCCAAGGTCGAGATGGCCATGGACGCGCTGCGCTGCCCTCCGGGGGGAGAAAGCGTGGACAAGCTTTCGGGCGGTGAAAAGCGCCGTGTGGCCCTGTGTCAGCTGCTGCTCAGCCAGCCCGACCTGCTGCTGCTCGACGAGCCGACCAACCATCTGGACGCCGAAACCACGGCGTGGTTGGAAAAGCATCTGCGCGAATATCCCGGCGCAGTGCTGATCATCACCCACGACCGCTACTTCCTCGACAACGTGACGGGCTGGATTCTGGAGCTCGACCGCGGGCGCGGCATTCCCTATGAGGGCAATTACACGGCATACCTGACCGCCAAGGCCAAGCGCATGCAGCAGGAAAAGAGCGAGGATCAGGCCCGCTCGAAGGTGCTGGAGCGCGAAAAGGAATGGCTGGGCCAGTCGCCCCAGGCGCGCCAGACCAAATCCAAGGCGCGTATCCGGGCCTATGACGAACTGGTCAAGATCAACGAGGCGCGGACGCAGTCCAACACCGCCCAGATCATCATTCCGCCCGGCGAGAGGCTGGGCCAGAACGTCATCGATATCGAAGGCGTCAAGAAAGGCTTTGGCGACCGGCTGCTGATCGATGGGCTCAGCTTCAAGCTGCCACCGGGCGGTATTGTCGGGGTGATCGGGCCGAACGGTGCGGGCAAGACCACGCTGTTCAAGATGCTGACCGGGCAGGAGCAGCCCGATGAGGGCACGATTACGGTCGGCGATACCGTCCATATGGGCTATGTGGATCAGAGCCGCGACAGCCTCGATGCGAAAAAGAGCGTCTGGGAAGAAATCTCGGGCGGCAATGACATCATCAAGCTGGGCAAGCGTGAGGTCAATTCACGGGCCTACACCTCGTCGTTCAACTTCAAGGGCGGCGATCAGCAACAGCCGGTGGGTACGCTTTCGGGCGGGCAGCGCAACCGCGTGCATCTGGCCAAGATGCTCAAATCGGGCGCCAACGTTCTGCTGCTCGACGAACCGACCAACGATCTGGACACCGAAACGCTGGCGGCGCTTGAAGAGGCGCTCGAGGAATTTGCCGGCTGTGCCGTCATCATCTCGCACGATCGCATGTTCCTCGACCGTCTGGCCACCCACATCCTGGCGTTTGAAGGCGACAGTCATGTGGAATGGTTCGAGGGCAATTTCCAGGATTACGAGGCCGACAAGGTGCGGCGGCTCGGCCCGGATTCGGTCAATCCCAAGCGCGTGAGCTACAAGCCGCTGACGCGGTAGGCCGCCAGCGCGCCGGACAAAACGATTGTTATGGGGGCCGGGGATTTTTCCCCGGCCCGTCTGTTTCGCTATAGGCTCTGGATCATGATTGAACCGTTTTCCCTCCAAATCGACGATGCCAATTTCACCGGGATCGAGGCCGGGGAGGGGATACCGGTGGTGTTTTTGCATGCGGGGGTGTGTGACCGGCGCATGTGGGAAAACCAGATCGAGGCGGTTGCTGCAGCGGGGTTCTGGGGTATTGCCTACGACCGGCGCGGGTTTGGAGAGACCGTTTCGCCGGACGAGGGATTTTCCCATCTCGAAGACCTCGAAGCGGTTCTGGACGCGCTCGATGTCCATGCTGCGGTGTTCGTTGGCTGCTCGATGGGCGGTGCGCTGGCCATAGACTTTGCGCTGGCCAATCCCGAGCGCACCGCCGGGCTGGTTCTGGTGGGCACCTCGATCAGCGGCGCCAGGGTGCCGTCCTTGCCGCCCGAGATCATGCAGATCGCCAACGCCATGGAAGCGGTGGAGGAAAGCGGGGATGTCGATGCGATCAACGCGGTCGATACCCACGCCTGGCTCGACGGTCCGCTTTCCGAAAGCGGGCGGGTGAAGGGCGCGGTGCGGGCGCTGTTTCAGGCCATGAACGGCACCATCTTGCGCAAGAGCGACATGACCCGGGAAGACAGGCCCGAGGCCGCAATCGATCGCATAAGCGAGATCGATACGCCGGCGCTGCTGGTGGCGGGGGACCTCGATTTTCCCCATATCGTCAACCGCCATGACGATCTGTCAGAAGAGATGGAGAACGCGTTTGCCGTGGTGATCGAGGGCACCGCGCATCTGCCCAGTCTTGAGCGCCCCGACCTGTTCAACCCGCTGCTGCTCGAGTTTCTTCGCATGGTGACGGGTCAGGCGGACAATGAGCAGTGATCGAACCGATCACAAACTCTTACTGGCCCGCTGGCGTTTGGCGACATAGTCTGGCGTTTGTGACTCCTGGTTTGAAGGCCTCCCCATGACATCGATCGAAGGCGCTCCCGCCGCAAAAGGCGTGCGGTCTCCCCGTCCCACAGGGCCGGACGACAATGTGCGCCTTGGCGTCTTTGCGGCGCTGGCCACCTATACGATCTGGGGTGTGCTGCCGCTGTTCTTCAAGCTGCTCGAGCACGTCAATCCAGTCGGAGTGGTGGCGAACCGGATCCTGTGTTCGCTGTTTTTCGTGATGGCGATCCTGTATTTCCGCCATCAGTTCGGTGAAGTGCGGGTTGCGCTCAAGGACCGGCGCACCGTGTTGCTGATGTGCGTTTCGGCGGTGCTCATCGCAGCCAACTGGCTCATTTTCGTGTGGGCGGTGGGCAACAACCATGTGCTCGAAGTGAGTTTTGGCTATTTCATCAATCCGCTGGTCAGCGTGGCGATCGGCATGGTGCTGCTGTCGGAAAAGCTCAGCCGGACGCAAGCACTCGCCATTGCCATTGCCGTTGTCGCCATAGCCATTCAGGCCGTCGGCCTGGGCAGCGTGCCGTGGGTTTCGCTGGCGCTGGCGCTGACATTTGCCTTTTATGGCTATGTGCGCAAAACCGTCGATGTGGGCTCGGCGGCGGGGCTGGCCATCGAGACGCTCGTTCTCATTCCGATCAGCGCAGCTTATATCCTTTATCTGCTGACCGGGCCGGCGCCCGATTTCTACGCCGACCCGACCACCACGCTGTTTCTGGTGATGACCGGGCCGATGACAGCGGTGCCGCTGGTCATGTTCGCCTTTGCGGCGCGGCAGTTGCGGCTTTCGACCATCGGGATGTTTCAGTACATAGCGCCCTCGCTTCAGTTCGCGGTGGCGGTGTTTGTGTTCGGCGAGGACTTGTCGCCGGCCCGGCTGGCCAGCTTTGCGCTGATCTGGGTGTCGCTGGCGGTGTTTTCCTACGGCTCCTGGCGGGGACGCGGTCCCAAACCTGCCTAGATCGTGTCCAGCAAAGCATGTCCTCGACGCGATCGAGGATGGAACCGGTTTTGCGGTTCGGACACGCGAGAAGACAAGGTCTAGGTCGGTTGCCAGTCGGTGCGAAGGCTCGCTTCTCCGACCCTGGTGACAATATCGCCGATCCTGCGATAGAGCGATTCATAGGGCGAGTTGGCGCGCCAGACGAGCCGGAGAACGCGTGCGGCGCCAGGGGCGCTCAGGGTGTGAAATTCGATACGTTTGTTGTGTTCCTCACGCCGGAGGCTGATGGTCGGCAGAAGGGTGACACCGTAGCCATTGGCGACCAGTTCCAGAATTGTGGTGAGCGAGGTGGCCGCGAAGGTCCGACCTTGCAGGTCGGGCTTGAGCGCGCAGGCATCGACCATCTGGTCGCGCAGGCAATGGCCCTCTTCGAGCAAAAGGAATTTGTCGCGCGGCAGGTTGGCGAGATTGACCGGGTCAGCCAGATCGGTGCCGTTGCGGGTGGCGAGAACGAATGGATCGGCAAACAGGGCGACCGAGGTGAGATTGGAGCGGTCGGTTTCGGTGGCGATCAGCGCAATGTCGAGATCGCCGTCGCTCAACGCCGACAAAAGCCGCTCGGTTTTACCCTCGCTGATGGAAAAGCGGATATCTTTGAGATGATCTGTCAATGCCGGCAGAATCTCGGGGAGAAGATAGGGCGCGACCGTGGGGATTATTCCGAAACGCAAGGGACGGGCCGGTTGTCCCGCTGCCATGTCGGCGAAGGTTTCAAGATCGACGGCGGCGCCCAGAACGCGGCTTGCATGGGCGAGAAATTCGCGGCCGAACGGGGTGAGGGTCACTGTCTTGCCCAGCCTGTCGAAAAGCGAGGTCTGGCAGCGCTCCTCAAGCAGCCTCATCTGCTGGGACAGGGCCGGCTGGGTCACGTGGCACCGCTGGGCGGCGCGCCCGAAATGGCCCTCTTCGGCAATTGCTTGCGCGTAGTGAAGCTGGCGCAGGGTTATTGTGTGCATTGGGAGCTGTCCGATTTGATAAGGCAATCTTATCATGAGTGTCAGTTTTATCAATTTGCATGATTGTCACGCTGGGGGTAGGAAAGGCCATCTCTTTAGAATCGATACAAACTAGGAGGCCTCATGTCCGACAAACCGACAATGACGACCAGCGCCGGGGCGCCGGTTCCCGACAACCAGAATTCGATCACCGCCGGGCCGCGCGGCCCGGTGTTGATGCAGGATTATCAGCTGATCGAAAAGCTGGCGCACCAGAACCGCGAGCGGATTCCCGAGCGCGTGGTGCATGCCAAGGGCTGGGGCGCTCACGGTACGCTCAAGATCACTGGTGACATCTCCAAATATACGCGCGCCAAGGCGCTGCAGCCGGGTTCGGAAACGCCGCTGATCCTGCGGTTTTCGACAGTTGCTGGCGAATTGGGCGCTGCGGACGCAGAGCGTGACGTGCGCGGCTTTGCCATCAAGTTCTACACCGAAGAGGGCAATTGGGACCTCGTGGGCAACAACACCCCGGTGTTTTTCGTGCGTGATCCGCTCAAGTTCCCCGACTTCATTCACACCCAGAAGCGCCATCCCAAGACCAATCTGCGCTCGGCGACGGCGATTTGGGATTTCTGGTCGCTTTCGCCTGAAAGCCTGCACCAGGTGACGATCCTGATGAGTGATCGCGGCCTGCCTGTGGCGCCGATGTTCATGAACGGGTACGGCAGCCACACCTATTCGTTCTGGAACGATGCCGGTGAGCGGTTCTGGGTGAAGTTCCACTTCAAGACCCAGCAGGGGCACAAGCACTACACCAATGAAGAAGCCGAGAAGGTCATCGGTTCGACTCGCGAGAGCTATCAGGAAGAGCTGTTCGGTTCGATCGAGAAGGGTGAATTCCCCAAGTGGACCGTTCAGGTGCAGATTATGCCCGAGGCAGATGCGGAAAAGACCTCCTACAATCCGTTCGACCTCACCAAGGTATGGCCGCACGCCGAATATCCGCCGATCGAGATCGGTGTGCTCGAGCTGAACCGCAATGCCGAGAATTATTTCTCCGAGATCGAACAGGTTGCGTTCTCGCCGTCCAACATCGTGCCGGGGATCGGGCATTCGCCCGACAAGATGCTGCAGGCACGCGTGTTCTCCTATGCCGATGCGCACCGCTATCGTCTGGGCACCCACTACGAGGCGCTTCCGGTCAATGCACCGAAGTGCCCGGTTCATCACTATCACCGCGATGGGCAGATGAATTTCTACGGCGGGATCAAGACAGGCAACCCGGACGCCTACTACGAGCCCAACAGCTTTAGCGGCCCGGCCGAAGACAAATCGACCCAGGAGCCCCCGCTCAAGATTTCGGGCGATGCCGATCGGTACAATCACCGCGAAGGCAATGATGATTTCGGCCAGCCGCGGGCTCTGTTCAATCTGTTCGACGAGGGCCAGAAGCAGCGTCTGTTTTCAAACATCGCCGCGGCGATGGGCGATGCACCCGATGAGATCAAGGAACGCCAGTGCAAGCTGTTCGATCAGGTCCATCCCGATTATGGCGCCGGTGTTCGTGCAGCGCTTGCAGCAGGCAAGGAGGATCGTGCTGCGGCGATCTCTGCTGCAGAATAGCGTTCCGGCTCTCGCCAGATTTTTGGGGTCCGACTCGACAGAGCCGGGCCCTTTTTGGTGGGTAGGGAAAAATACTTAGCCTTTTATTCAAATTTCCCGCGATGAATTCAGTGGGCCGAAAAGGCGCACCCGATAGGTTGACCCGACATGCGGCAACCAGCCGGGGAGAACAACATGACCGAAGCAATTGAAAGCGTGCGGGCGTTCGCGAATTTCAGGGTTCTGAACGGCGAGGCCGACGCAGGCGAGCGCGATCATCTGATCCGCAATCTGGCGCAGTTGTTCTCCTATGTTTCGGACAGGTGCGATGACGAGCAGGTCGCGCAGTATGACGAGGTGCTGTGTCAGCTGGCCGATATCGTCGAGGTCGAGGCGCGCGAGCACGTCGCCAAACTGCTGGCGCCACTCGAGAGAGCACCCGGTTCGGTCGTGCTCAGGCTCGCCAACGACGTTATCGAAGTCGCGGCATCGCTTCTCGAATTCTCTCAGGTGCTTTCGGACGATGACCTGATCGACATTATCGAACAGCGTTCGGAATCCCATCGGATGGCGATCGCGAGCCGCAAAGGGCTGGCTGGACGCGTCGGTGAAGCCATTGCCACGTTCGGCGCCGAGCCCTCCGTCACGCAATTGCTGAGCAATACACGGGCCGAGATCACCCATCGCACGGTCGACAGGATCGCACAGCGCGCGCTTGAGAATGAAGCGTTTGCCAAATTGCTTCGGGGTCGCAAGGACATCGACTGGTCCGAGGTGCGGGCCGAGGTCTCGACCGCCGGCATGGCAGCGCTCGAAGGCATCGGCATTTTTTCACGCGCGGAGAATCCGGCGACGGCCTCGCGGGTGCAGGCGGTTGTGTATAATCGCATCAAGAACCAGGCTGGCTTTTCCTCTCAGGAATGGAAACTGGCCTGGAACCAGGTGAAGGCGCTGGCCGACCGTCGCCGGTTCGATCTTAAGGCGCTGCATCGGTTTACCCGGTTTGGCTATGGCCATCATACGGCTGCGGGGCTGACGATGCTGCTCGAGGTGCGCCCCGAGATCGTCGTCAAATGGCTGGCGATGCAGGACTACGTCGCCTTTACGGTTGCGGCGCGCGCCATCGGGCTCGATGCCGATCTGTTTGAGGCTGTGGTTGCAGTGTTGCCGTGGCGCGACCTGCCGAGCCGCGCCGATATCGTCAATGTGCGCAAGCGCTATGAGGCGTTGAGCGAGGACGAAGCGTCGGGTATTTTCGATCTGTGGCGGTCTCATTCCTTTCGCCGCCGGCAGGAAGAAGCGGTGGCCTGAGTCTGGCCAGCCTTGACAGGAATGATATAAAGATATCTTTATGTCCCAACCATTTTTACAGGTTGGGACAGGATGCGGCAACCGCAGGACATCGTCTTGCTCTTGAAGGCGGCGGGTGAAGTCACCCGCCTGCGTCTGCTTGCGCTTCTGGTTCAGGGCGAGTTGTCGGTCAAGGATTTTACCGAAATCCTTGGACAAAGTCAGCCGCGCATTTCCCGTCATCTCAAATTGCTGGCCGATTCCGGGCTCGTCACGCGGCACGCCGAGGGAGCGTGGGCCTATTATCGGCTCAATCGCGACAAGACCAGTGGGGCGCTGGCCGAATGGCTGATGGAGCATCTGGACACTGACGCTGCAGAATTGCGGCGGGACCTGGAAAAACTGTCCGGATTGCGTGCCGCGCAACAGGAACGCGCTGCCGCCTATTTCGCCACGATTGCCCAGAGCTGGGATAAATTGCGCAGCCTGCATGTGGCCGATTCCGCCCTGGAAACAGCTATCGTTGAAGCGGCTGGGCAGGAGCCGGTCGATATGTTTCTCGATCTGGGGACAGGAACCGGGCGAATGCTCGAGCTTCTGGACGGAAAATACCGCGAAGGCATCGGGTTGGATTCAAGTCGCGAGATGCTTTCGGTGGCGCGGGCCAAGCTCGATGCTGAAGGTATCGAAAAGGCGCAGGTGAGGCTCGGGAACATCACCGAGTTGGACGACTACCACCAATCGGGCGATCTGGTGATGCTGCATCAGGTGCTCCATTATTTCGATGACCCTTCGATTGCGATCGCTCACGCTGCGCACTGCCTCAAACCGAATGGACGGATGCTGATCGTCGACTTTGCGCCGCACGATCTAGAATTTCTGCGCACTGAACAGGCACATCGCCGGCTCGGTATGTCTCAGGAACAGATGATGTTGTGGGCGCGCGCGGCGGGGCTCGATGTTGCTTCGTGCCGCAGTTTCCCTCCCGCCCGTGACGATGGGCTGACCGTGTGCCTTTGGGTGCTCGAAACCATAAAACCAAACACTACGAAAGGAGTCTGATCGTGGTGTCTGCGACAGGCGAAAGCCGGCTGAGCCGTCAGCCAGGAGAGGAACGTCCCGACATTTCGGTGAGCTTTGAGTTCTTCCCGCCCAAGACCGATGTCATGGAGGAAAGATTCTGGGCGAGCCTTGACCGGCTCGCTCCGCTTGGACCGCGTTTCGTTTCGGTGACCTATGGCGCGGGTGGTTCGACCCGTGAGCGAACGCTTCGCATGGTATCGCGGATCACCAATGAGACCGGCGTTCCCGCGGCTGCGCATCTGACCTGCGTGGGTGCGACGCGCGACGAAGTCGATGACGTGGTTCGCGGCTACGCCCAGGCTGGGGTCAGGCGGATCGTTGCGCTGCGCGGCGATCCACCCGAGGGAGTGGGGCATGCCTTTACTCCGCATCCGGATGGGTACAACAGTGCGGCCGATCTCGTTGGGGGGATCCGAAAGCTGGGCGATTTCGATATTTCGGTCGCTGCCTATCCCGAAAAGCACCCGCAGAGTGCGGACTGGGACGCCGATATCGACAATCTCAAGCGCAAGCTCGATGCCGGCGCCGACCGAGCGATCACTCAGATGTTTTTCGAGAACGGCGATTACTGGCGGTTCGTGGAACGGGCGCACAAGGCAGGGATAACCGCGCCGATCGTTCCCGGAATCCAGCCCATCCACAGTTTCCGGCAGATCGCGGGATTTGCGGGCCGTTGCGGTGCTTCGATCCCGCAATGGCTGGCCGACCGGTTCGACGGGCTCGACGATGACCCGGAAACCCATGCGCTGGTGGCGGCTGCCGTTGCCGCCGAGCAGGTGACTGAATTGCTTGATTCGGGGATAACCGAATTCCACTTCTATACGCTCAACCGCTCCAATCTGGTGCTGGCGCTGGCACGATTGCTCGGCATTCGTCCCTGAGAACGCAGCGCAGGAGAGGGCCTTCAGGTCCCATTCACCAAACTGCTGCCATTTTCAGGGAGGAAGAGATGGGCTGTGTGGGGGCACATGGCCAAATGGGCCGATTGGAACGCAGAAATGATGCTCTCTAGACCCTTGGCGTCGGGCGCGATGCTGGTATTGATAATAGGCGCGGTCGGCGGTGCTGCCTTGCAGCACGAGCCGGGCGCCGGCTTTGTCGCTGCACCCGAAGGGCCAACGGAAAATGCAGATCGCGAGATGACTGCCGCCGACCGGATTGTCGAAAGCGCCGGCTTCCCCGTGGTGCCGCAGGCGGAACGGAACCGGGCGGGCGAAGCGACGCATGGTCCGATGGTGACTGTCAACGGGAGGCCCCTGGGTGAGGACCGCCCCGCCGTTGATCGGACTGTGGCGTCAACGCCCGCAGAGGCCCAGACCACAAGCGATCCTGCCCCGCAGACCGAAACGGGCGCTGCCGAGACGGCAGCAATCGAGCCGCCGCGCCCTCTCCCGCGCCCGGAGGGGCTCGGGGTGTCCCAGCAGGAGACGACCGGCATCGACTACGATGCCATAGCGCGAGCGGCCGGTGCGCCCAACCGGAATTCACAGGTTTCGGCTCCGGGCCTTCTGGTCCCTCCCGATACGCAGACGCTGGCGCCGCTGACCGGCCCGGACAGCGGATACGATCCGCGCATCGGCAGCAGCTCCGAGCAGGATGAGCTGGTCGGTGTTGTCGGCCCGAACGGGGAAATCCTGTGGGTCTATGAAGAACAGGTGCCGGCGCTGAACAGCCGCGTTACCATCCAGCGCCGCCAGCAGGTTCCGCAGAACAACCCGTTCGGCTTTGTTTACGAATAGATGCACTGGTCGGGCGTATTGACGCATGACCTGGACGCTGTCTTGCTTGTGCCCGATTGCTGCGGACGATAAACACCTTGGGCAGAGGTTCGCACGGGACACGGTCATGTCGATCTGGCAGCAAATCGCAGCGCTCCTTGGCTCGTTCTCGCAGGGAACCGGGCTGGCGGGCGGTATCGCGAGCATTCTGGATCCCGACAATTGGGCGCCGGGTGGCCGCGAGGCGGCGTTCACCATGTCGATTATCGCGCTTTCAGCCAAGATGGCGGTTGCTGACGGGGTGGTAAGCCGGCGCGAAGTCAGTACGTTTCATACACTTGTCGATATTCCTGAAGGCGCTGACGCGCATGTGGATCGGTTTTTCGCACTTGCCCAGCAGGACGTGGCCGGATTCGACAGCTATGCGCGCAAGGTGCGCAAGCTGTTTGCCGATAGCCCGGCGACGCTCGAGCATGTGCTCGATGCGCTGTTCGAGATCGCGACGGCGGACGGGTTCGTGCATGGCGACGAAATGGCCTATCTCGAAGCGGTAAGTGAGATTTTCGGGTTCGATTCCGTACGTTTCGAGCAGATCGCGTCCCAGCACGTGCTGCTGCCCACGGGGAATCGCGATCCCTATGCCGTGCTTGGGCTGGCGCCGGACGTCACCGACGATGAATTGCGCCGGGCCTATCGACGGCTTGTGGCCGAACACCATCCCGATCGGATGATCGCCAAGGGCGTGCCCGAGGAATTGATGGGGCTGGCGTCGGCCAAGATGGCGTCGATCAACACGGCCTATCGCGATGTAACCCGTGCACGGGGCAAGCGCCCGGCACTGGTCTCCCCTCAATCGACTTGACCATCTCACCATGAGCACCCTACATCAGCCAGTCACCAGTTGACCGGGCGGCCGCT
The DNA here is from genome assembly GCF_963972885.1 of uncultured Pelagibacterium sp. Classification (NCBI taxonomy): domain Bacteria; kingdom Pseudomonadati; phylum Pseudomonadota; class Alphaproteobacteria; order Hyphomicrobiales; family Devosiaceae; genus Pelagibacterium; species uncultured Pelagibacterium sp. The sequence goes on from NZ_CAXAXY010000058.1 coordinate 11,399, forward strand.
GCGTGAGCAGAGGAAAGTCCGGGCTCCATGAGAACACGGTGCCGGGTAACGCCCGGCGGGGGCGACCCCAGGGAAAGTGCCACAGAAAGCAAACCGCCCCGGACCTGTCCGGGGTAAGGGTGAAAGGGTGCGGTAAGAGCGCACCGGGTGCCTGGCAACAGGGGCCGCACGGTAAACCCCACCGGGAGCAAGACCGAATAGGGACGATGGAGGCATGCCTCGGCCGCGTTTTCACGGCTTGTCGTCCGGGTTGGTTGCATGAGGGCTCCAGCAATGGGGTTCCCAGATGAATGGTCGCCACGTCCGCGTTTCGGCGCGGGCCCTACAGAACCCGGCTTACAGGTCAACTGGTGACCTTTTTGCCCGTTCTTTGTGCCTCCAAACCGGTTTGGGAAACAAAATCTTAAAGACTGGGATGCAATCTGCTCAAAGTGGAACAATGCCACTTGTTTTAGTTTTGAGTACCGGCCGAAACCCTCGGCTGGCCCAAGGAGCGCCGGGCGCGAGTATCTGACCAGATGGGCGAGCCACAATCCTCTCATGAATCGGTGTTGCTGAGCGAGGTGCTGACAGCGCTTGCGCCGCTCGATGGCGCGCGCATCGTCGATGGCACGTTCGGGGCAGGCGGTTATTCGCGGGCGCTGCTGAAAGAGGGGGCGCATGTAACGGGGATCGATCGCGATCCGAGCGTGGCGCCGTTCGCAGATGCGCTCACGAGCGAGTTTCCTGACCGCTTCGTATTTATTGCCGGGCCGTTTTCCGAGCTCGATACTCTGGTCGGCGAACGTCAGGTCGATGGCGTGGTGCTCGATATCGGGGTGAGCTCGATGCAGCTTGATCAGGCCGAGCGCGGCTTTTCGTTCATGCGATCGGGTCCGCTCGACATGCGGATGGGACAAGAGGGCGAAACGGCGGCCGATCTGGTCAACACGCTGAGCGAAACCGATCTGGGCAATCTGATCTTTGCTTTCGGTGAAGAGCGGGCTTCGCGCCGTATCGCAAAGGCCATCGTCGAAGCGCGAAAGAGCGCGCCGATCACCGATACGTTGACCCTGGCGCAAGTCATTGAAAAGGCCGTCGGGCGCAAGCCGGGCGGTCCGCATCCGGCGACACGGACATTCCAGGGCCTGCGGATCGCGGTCAATGGCGAGTTCGACCAATTGGTCGCTGCGCTTTTTGCTGCCGAACGTATCCTGCCCGAAGGTGGGCGGCTGGCGGTGGTGACCTTCCATTCGCTGGAGGACCGGATCGTCAAACGGTTTTTCGATCAGACCAAGACAGCGGCACCTCAATCGCGGCACCTGCCATATTCGGCGCCGATCGAGGCCTGCTGGGCACCTGTGCGCAAGGCAGTGAAGGCCGGCAAGGACGAGGTGGGACGCAACCCGCGGGCGCGGTCTGCCACCCTGCGCAGCGGCGTGCGGACGGCAATTGCGGCGCGACCAGAACAGATTGCGGGACTGGGCGTGCCTGGTTTCAGGCGAGGTGCTGCATGAGCAGGTTCCTCCAGCATCTTAACATCTTTCTGGGCGTCATCGCCGTTATTGCGGTTGTTGCCGTCTATTCGCAAAAGCATATGGCCGAACTGACCGCCGAGGAAATCGGGCGCATCGAGAGCGCTATTGCCCAGCAGCAGGCCGATCTTTCGATCCTCAAGGCCGATTGGGCCTATCTCAACCAGCCGACCCATATTCAGCCGATCGTCGATCGTCACAACGACGTCTTGAATCTGCAGGTTGCCGAGGCAACACAGTTTGCCAGCTTCGCCGATTTGCCTATGCGGCCGCAGCAGCGGCTCGACACCGAATCCCTTGATGCCCTGTTTGAAACCATCGAGGCGGGTGAAGATCCGATCGGTTCCCTCCTGGAGGGCTTGCTATGAGTGCGGTTACCCCGGAAACGATTTCCATTGACGGTACCCGCAAGGCGCGGGGCAATCTGACCGGCGCGCGCATCCGCTGGGCCATGGCGTTTGTTCTTATCGTGTTTTCGGTGATGTTCGGGCGGCTGATCTGGCTGGGCAATGTCGAGGTCGATACCACAATCGAGGGTCAGACCCGCGACGCTATCATGGCATCGCGCCCGGCGATCCTGGACCGAAACGGTCTGGAGATGGCCGTTGATATCCGCGTGCCCTCTCTTTTTGCCGAGCCACGGCGCATTATCGATGTCGATGAGGCCGCTGACGCGATCCTGACAGTTCTGCCCAATCTCGACAGCGCCTGGCTGCGCGACCGGTTGACGGGAGACAAGGGGTTTGTGTGGGTGGCGCGGGAGTTGACTCCTGCCCAACGCGACCGGATCATGCGGCTCGGTATTCCGGGGCTCGATTTCCTTGAAGAAAGCAAACGGTTCTATCCCGGCGGGACTGTGGCCGCGCACGTGATGGGTGCGGTCAATATCGACAATGTCGGGATTGCCGGCGTCGAAAAGCACCTTGATGACGACAATCTGGCTCTGCTGCAAAATCTTGGTCTTGCCCGCGACAGCGCGCTGACACCGGTCAATCTTGCCATGGATTTGCGCGTGCAGAGCATTCTGCACGAAGAACTGGTGAGCTCGATGGAGCGCTATCAGGCGATTGCGGCCGGTGGAGCGATCATGGATGTGCGGACCGGCGAGATCATCGCCATGGCCTCCCTTCCCGACTTCGATCCCAACAATCCCGGCACCATGCTCGAGGAAGGGCGATTCAATCGATTGACTGCCGCCAAGTTCGAGGTGGGTTCGATCTTCAAACCGATTACGTTTGCCGCCGCACTGGACGCGGGTGCCGTTCGACTCACCGACACCATCGATGCCCGGTTCGGGGTGCGGTTCGGGCGCTATACGATCGAGGATTTTCACGGACAGTATCGCATGCTCTCGGTACCCGAAGTGTTCCGGTATTCGTCCAATATCGGCACGATCCGGATCATGCAGGCGCTGGGCAAGGACAATTTTCGGGCTTTTCTGACACGGATGGGACTGGAGGGCGCCCCGCAAATCGAGCTGCCCGAGGTGACCCGGTCCTCCATTCCGGCGAACTTTTCCGAGGTGGGTGCCGCTACGGCGTCGTTTGGGCATGGGCTCAGCGTAACGCCGCTGCAGATGCTGACGGCAACCGCGGCGCTGGTGAATGGTGGGCATCTGATGGACGCCACGCTGTTTCCGCGCACCGAACAGGAGGCAATGACCGGATCGACACAGGTTATCTCCGCGCAGACAAGCGACTATCTGCGCTATCTGATGCGCTTGAACGGGGTGGTGGGTTCGGGCAGCACGGGCAACAAGATTGCCGACGGCTATCGCTGGGGCGGCAAGACGGGCACGGCGGAGAAAGTTGTCGACGGCCAGTATTCGAGCAGTCTGGTCACTGCCTTCTTTTCCTCGGCCTTTCCACTCGACGATCCTAGATATGCGCTGATTATTTTTGTAGATGAACCGCAGGCCGAAAACGCGCAGTCGGGTCGGACCGCGGGTTGGAACGCAGGGCAAATGTCGGCCCGTATCGTCAAGCGCATCGCACCGATGCTGGGCATCCAACCCATCTTGGGACCGCAAATCGACGCGCAACTGGTTCCAGTCCAGCTCCGCAACGGGGCCGAGTTTACCGGGTTCTGATATATTTGGCGGACAATGGGGGACGTGATTTTGCCGCATAAGCTTACCGATATTGTGCACCGGGCCGCCGGGGCGGGAGACGTGCCCGATATCGCCATCGGCGGGCTGAATGCCGACAGCCGGCTGATCGGGCAAGGCGATGTGTTCTTTGCGCTGCCCGGCGCGCGCGGGCATGGAAATATCTATGCCCAGGATGCGGCGGGCCGGGGCGCTGTGGCCATGGTCACCGATACGGCGCCACAGGCAGATCTGGGTATTCCGGTTGTCATGGTCGAAGATGTGCGGGCCGCCTATGCCATCGCAGCCGCGAATTTTTGCGGGCCGCAACCGGCCATCTGCGCTGCAGTAACCGGGACGAACGGCAAGACCTCGGTTGTCTCCTTTCTGCGCCAGATCTGGGCTTATGCGGGCATAAGGGGAGCGAGCCTTGGAACGTTGGGGCTCATGGTTGGCGAAGAACACATTCCCGGTGAACTGACGACACCCGACTCGCTGTCCTTGCACAAAATTCTGGCGCAGCTCAAAGCGGACGGCATCGATCATGTCGCGCTGGAGGCCTCCAGCCACGGGCTCCATCAGCGCCGGTTGGACGGGGTGAAGTTTGCCGCCGTGGCCTTCACCAATCTCAGCCGCGACCATCTCGATTATCATGAGACCGTCGATGCCTATCGCGACGCCAAACTGCGACTGTTCCGTGATCTGATCGATGGTAATGCCACCGCCGTCGTCGATGCCGAGAACGAGGAGGGGATGCCCTTCATGTTCGCGGCCCTCGACAAGGGTGCGACGGTCTTCACGGTCGGAGAGGGCGGGGCTCATATCGACGTCGAGAGCGTTGAAAGCGAGGGGTTCGGGCAGCGGATCAAAGGCAAGCTGGTGGGCGAGCCAATGGAATTTCTTCTGCCTCTGGTCGGGCGGTTTCAGGTCGACAACGCGGTGGTTGCCGCCGGGTTGGCGATGGCGACCGGAGTTGCCAATGGCGATGCCATCAAGGCGCTCGAGACCATCAAGGGCGCCAAGGGGCGGTTGGAAAAGGTCGCCCAGCGTGGCGAAGCGGCGGTGTTTGTGGATTATGCACATACGCCCGATGCGCTGGAAAATGCGCTGGTGGCACTGCGGCCCTTTGCCAAGGGTCGGCTGACCGTTGTGTTCGGGTGCGGCGGGGACCGCGATCCCGGCAAGCGCCCACAGATGGGCGAAGTGGCTCAACGCCTGGCCGATCGGGTGATCGTGACCGACGACAATCCGCGCACCGAAGATGCCGGTGCGATCCGCGCGCAAATCCTTGCTGCGGTACCGGGAGCCCTGGAGATTGCCGATCGGGCCGAAGCGATCGGTCATGCAATTGCCGAAATGGGCGCAGAGGACGTTATTCTGGTCGCCGGCAAGGGACATGAGGACTACCAGATCGTGGGCAAGACAAAGCACCATTTTTCCGACCACGAGGTCGTGCGCGCGGCCTTTGAGGACTGAGGCTGTCAGTGTCCGCGCTCTATGGCATCGATGAGATCTTGGCGGCAGCCGGTGGGGAAGCCCGCGATGTGGCTGCCGATCGCGTTTCTTCGATTTCCATAGATTCGCGCGAGCTTGCCCCCGGCGCGCTGTTCGTTGCCATCCGGGGCGAAAATTTCGACGGGCATGATTTCGTTGCCGAAGCCATAAAGGCGGGTGCGGTCGCTGCGCTGGTGAGCAGGGACAGGGCCGAGGCTTTGTCGGGGCTACCGCTGATCGTTGCCGAGGACGCGCTGGCGGGACTGTATGGACTGGCGGCATTTTCCCGTTCCCGATCAAAGGCATCCATCATAGCGGTCACCGGAAGCGTGGGGAAAACCTCGACCAAGGAAGCTCTTCGCGTGGCGCTGGAGGCCAATGGCAAGACCCATGCCTCGATCAGGAGCTTCAACAATCACTGGGGTGTGCCGCTGATGTTGGCGCGGATGCCAGCCGACACCGAATATGGCGTGTTCGAGATCGGCATGAGTGCGGCAGGGGAGATTACACCGCTTTCGAAACTGGTTCGCCCGCATGTGGCGGTGGTGACCACCGTGGCGCCGGCTCATCTCGAATTTTTTGCCTCCGAGGCGGCGATTGCCGATGCCAAGGCGGAGATTTTTTCCGGTGTGGAACCGGATGGTCGGGCGATCATCGGAACCGATCATAGGCATGTGGAGCGGTTGACGACGGCAGCGGCGGCTGTCGGGCTGTCCACGATGACCTATGGGTTTGCCGACGGCGATGTGACGATATCGGACTATCGGGCGACGCGGGGCGGAGCGACCGGGCATATCGAGGGCCACGGGCTCTCGCTCGAGGTTGCGATTGCGACGGCGGGGCGGCACATGCTGGCCAATGCTGTCGCGGCATTGCTTGCTGCGCGGGCGGCTGGCGGTGATGTGGAGAAATCGCTTGCGGCGCTTGCTTCCCACGGCGCGCCCGAGGGGCGCGGCGCGGCGGCTTTGCTTGGCGATCCCGGCAATCCCATCCGGCTGATCGACGAGAGCTACAACGCCAATCCCACGTCGATGCGCGCGGCGCTGGAGGTGTTCGCGCAGATGCCGGCGCCGGGACGGAGGGTTCTGGTGCTCGGGGACATGCGTGAGCTGGGCGCGGCGTCGGCCGATTATCACACCGCGCTGGCCGATTCTGTGGTGGCGGCAAGGCCGGACCGGGTGTTTCTGGTGGGAGAGCATATGGCCAAACTGGCCGACGCTTTGCCAGCGGCGCTTGTTGCGGGGCGGGCACAGGGTGTGGACGAGATTGCCGACGCTGTTTTGGAAACGCTTGCACCGGGCGACTCAGTTATGCTCAAGGGATCGAACGGCGTGAAGCTGGGCGCTTTGGTGGCCCGGATCCGAGACCGGTTCGGCGTAAAAAGGTAAAGGCACAGACGGTATCCCATGCTCTATTTCCTGCAGCAGTTTGCTGACGCCTTTCCGGTCTTTAACGTGTTCCGCTATCTCTCGTTCAGGACGGGCGGCGCGATCATCACGGCGCTGTTCTTCGTGTTCCTGTTCGGCCCGGGTATGGTCAATTCGCTGCGCATCCGGCAGGGCAAGGGGCAGCCGATCCGCGAGGACGGCCCGCAGAGCCACCTTTTGACCAAGAAGGGCAAGCCCACAATGGGCGGGCTGATGATCCTTTCTGGTGCGCTGGTTTCGATCCTGCTCTGGGCGGACCTGTCCAACATGTATGTCTGGGCCGTGCTGCTGGTGACGACCGGGTTCGGGCTGGTCGGGTTTTATGACGACTATCTCAAGGTCAAGCACCAGAACCACAAGGGGTTCGGGGGCAGGGCGCGGCTGGCCATCGAGTCGGTGATTGCCATTGCGGCATGTATCATCATCGCCAGCCAGGCACCGGCAGGTTATGAGAACGCGCTGCTGCTGCCGTTCGTCAAGGATCTGGCGCTCAACCTGGGGTTGTTCTTCTTTATCTTCGGCGCCTTCGTGATCGTTGGCGCGGGCAATGCGGTCAATCTGACCGACGGTCTGGATGGGTTGGCCATCGTGCCGGTGATGATCGCGGCCTCGGCGTTCGGGCTGATCGCCTATCTGGTGGGCAACCAGGTTTATTCCGATTATCTGTTTCTCAATTTCGTGCCGGGTACGGGCGAGTTGTCGATCGTGTGCGGCGCGCTGATCGGGGCGGGGCTGGGGTTCTTGTGGTTCAACGCACCGCCGGCCCAGATCATCATGGGCGATACGGGCTCGCTGTCGCTGGGCGGCGCGCTGGGGACCATTGCTGTGGCCACCAAGCACGAGCTGGTCATGGCCATCGTGGGCGGGCTGTTCGTTCTAGAGGCGGTGTCGGTGATCGTGCAGGTTGTTTCGTTCCGGCTGACGGGCAAGCGGGTGTTCAAGATGGCGCCCATTCACCACCATTTCGAGCATCTGGGCTGGACCGAGAGCCAGATCGTGATCCGGTTCTGGATCATTGCCATGGTTCTGGCGCTGATCGGGTTGAGCTCGCTGAAGCTGCGCTGACATCTTCTGCCGATCCATGGGCGCGGTCTTTCGTCGGGCACGCGAAAACCTCCGACGGCGAGATCGCCTCGGCTTTTGAAATGGTCAGACGGCATGGGGCGATGAGCGCTCCGCATGATTTAGTTTTTATATGAAGCGATC
>NZ_CAXAXY010000059.1:0-19096 GCF_963972885.1 uncultured Pelagibacterium sp.
GTGTGCGCCCGATCCCTCAATTTTTAGTAAGTAAAATTGCGGGAGGTGTCGCGGTCAGATGTCCAGCAGCGTTTCGATCACCGCGTGGCCGTCGGGGGTGTCCCAATGGGCGGGGCCCTGCAGAACGGCCAGTTCGCACCCTTCGTCATCGACAAGGATGGTTGCAGGCAGGCCCAGCGTGACCGCCTCGTTGCGCAGGCGTTCAAAGAGCTTGTAGCTGGGATCGGCGAAGAGTTTGAGATTTTGCGCGCCGATCTCCTCGAGAAACAGCGCGGCGGCGGTGGGGCCGTCGGCGCCGATATCGAGGCTGATGGCGACGACTTCGAAATCGTCCCCGCCATATTGCGCTTCGAGCGCATCAAGGAAGGGCATTTCCTCGCGGCAGGGCGCGCACCAGGTGGCCCAGAAATTGATGAGCAGCTTCTTGCCGGCGAAATCGGCGAGGGTGAGAGGATTGCCGTCCGCGTCCTCGAAGGCCAGATCGGAATAATCGCGCCATTGGGACGAGGGCAAAAGGGCGGCGAGCTCGCCGGTTGCGGCGTCGTCGATGGCCTTTGCCGCCTCGGCGCGCACCGGGCAGGTTGCAGCGTTGGCGCCGCCATTGCTAAGCCAGACGGCCACGGCTATACCTAGCGCCGCTGCGAAAAGGCCCGTGCCGACGATGATGGGGCGGGGTGATTTTCGCTTTTCGTCCTGATCCATAAACCTTCACTCGCAAATGTATTCAAGTAAGAGGCGCCGATGAGCAATCGCATGTGGGGAGGCCGGTTTTCGTCCGGCCCGGACGCCATCATGGAAGAGATCAACGCTTCTATCGGCTTCGACAAGCGCCTTTACAAGCACGACATCGCCGGATCGATAGCGCATGCGACGATGCTCGAGGCAGCCGGCATTCTGACGCGCGACGATAAGGACGCCATCATCTCGGGTCTAGAGACCGTTCGGGCGGAAATCGAGGCGGGTGCGTTCACCTTCTCGCGAGCGCTCGAAGACATCCACATGAATGTGGAAAGCCGACTAAAGGAGCTGGTGGGCGAGCCGGCGGGGCGGCTGCATACGGCGCGCTCGCGCAACGACCAGGTGGCGACCGATTTCAAGCTCTATGTGCGCGACGGGCTCGACATGCTGGCGGCGCAGGTCGAGACCTTGCAGAAGGTTCTGGTCGAGAAGGCCGAGGCCGAAGCGGGGACCGTCATGCCCGGGTTCACCCATCTGCAGAGCGCCCAACCGGTGACCTTCGGGCATCACATGCTGGCCTATGTGGAAATGCTCGAGCGCGACAAGGGGCGCCTGCTCGATGCGCGGGCGCGGCTCAATGAAAGCCCGCTGGGGGCGGCGGCGCTGGCCGGGACATCGTTTCCGATCGATCGGGAGATGACGGCAGAGGCGCTGGGGTTCGATCGGCCGATGGCCAATTCGCTCGATGCGGTGTCGGATCGCGATTTTATTCTCGAAACGCTTTCGGCGGCGTCGATCTGTGCGATGCACCTGTCGCGGTTGAGCGAGGAGCTGGTGATCTGGTCGTCGGCGCAGTTTGCGTTCGTCAAGCTTTCCGACAAGTTTTCGACCGGGTCTTCGATCATGCCGCAAAAGCGCAATCCGGACGCGGCGGAATTGATCCGGGCCAAGGTGGGGCGGATCTTTGCGGCGTTCACTTCGCTTTTGATGGTGATGAAGGGGCTGCCGCTGGCCTATTCGAAAGACATGCAGGAAGACAAGGAAATCGCCTTCGATGCGCTGGACAATTTCTCGCTGGCGCTGGCGGCGATGACCGGGATGATGGGAGATTTGACCGTCAACCGCGAGAAGATGGCGGCGGCGGCGGGGGCCGGGTTCTCGACGGCGACCGATCTTGCCGACTGGCTGGTGCGGGCGGCCAACGTGCCGTTCCGCGACGCGCACCATATCACCGGGCGCGCGGTGGCGGCGGCGGAAGCCAAGGGCTGCGGGCTGGAAGGGTTGACCATCGAGGATTTCAAGGACATCGACGAGCGGATCACCAGCCAGGTGTTCAAGGTGCTTGGGGTGGACAATTCGGTCAAGTCGCGGACCAGCTTTGGCGGCACGGCGCCGGCAAACGTTATGGCGCAGGTTGCGGGCTGGCGCGAGCGGCTGGGGATTTAACCGGTGCATCATTTTACCTATCGCGGCGGCTGGATGTTTGCCGAGGATGTGGATCTGACGGCGGTGGCCGAGGAGATCGGCACGCCGTTTTATTGCTATTCGCGGGCAACGTTCACCCGCCATATTGATGTGATGCTGGGGGCATTTGCGGGCACCGACACGCTGGTCGCCTATGCCATGAAGGCCAATTCCAACCAGGCGATGCTGGCGATTGCCGCGCAAAAGGGCATCGGGGCGGATGTGGTGTCGCTCGGCGAGCTCGAGCGGGCGCTGCGGGCGGGGATCCCGGCGGAGAAAATCATCTTTTCGGGCGTGGGCAAGAGCCGGGCCGAGATGCGGCGGGCGCTCGAAGTGGGAATCCTGTGCTTTAACGTCGAATCCGAGCCCGAGCTGGAGCGGCTCAACGCGGTGGCCGCCGAGATGGACAAGTTTGCGCCGGTTTCGGTGCGGATCAATCCCGATGTGGATGCGAAAACCCACGCCAAGATCTCGACGGGGAAATCGGAAAACAAGTTCGGCATCCCCTACGCGCGGGCCGAGGCGGTCTATGAGCGGATCGCGGCGTGCAAGAATTTGAAGGCGGTCGGCGTCGATATGCATATCGGCAGCCAGATCACCGAGCTCGAACCGTTCGACAACGCCTTTAAGCTGCTGGCCGAACTGGTCGGACGGCTGCGGGCGGCGGGGCATGACATCGGCCATGTCGATGTCGGGGGCGGGTTGGGGATACCCTACAGACAAGACAATTCACCCCCGCCCGATCCGGTGGAATACGCCAAGCTGGTGCGCCGGCACACCGATCCTTTGGGGTGCAAGGTGATCCTTGAGCCGGGCCGTTTGATCGCGGGCAATGCCGGGGTGATGGTGACGCGGGTCGAATATGTCAAAAAGACCGACAAGAAGAGCTTTGTCATCGTCGATGCGGCGATGAACGATCTGATCCGGCCCACGCTTTACGAAGCCCATCACGATATCCTGCCCATGCAGGAAGCGGGGGCTGCGACCATCCGCGCCGATATCGTGGGGCCGGTGTGCGAAACTGGGGATTATCTGGGGCTCGACCGGGAGATGGCCGAGGTGGCCGAGGGCGACCTTCTGGTCGTGATGAGCGCGGGCGCTTATGGCGCGGTGATGAGTTCGACCTATAACACCCGCCCGCTGATCGCCGAAGTGCTTGTCGATGGCGGCAAATGGCACACGGTGCGGCCACGGCAGACGCTGGATGAATTGATTGGGCTGGATTCTGTGCCCGAATGGGTAAAGGACGAGGCCGGGGCGACCTAGATACAGGCGTTACAGGGGTGGGCCGGCCAGCAGCCTAAGGGAGCGCCAAATCGCGATGGCCCCTTCGTGCTCGGGGGGCTATACCGGGGCCGATGCAGCCGGGTGTCAGGGAACCGGGCTGCTGTCGCGCTTTGCCTTTTTGCGGCCGGTGCTCCGCCCGTCAGAACGGCCCGGAATAATGCATCTGCGCCCAAGACAGCATTTTGTCGGCGGTCAGGGGTAAGACCGCAGCAGGGCCTGTCTAAACGTTAAGTTACTGTGCTTATCATGCCGGCTCCTGCCAGAAACTCGGAGCCTCTGATGAAACATATCCTCGCCGCCGCAACCGCTGCACTTCTTGTCTCGTCGCCTGCATTGGCCAATGATCCGCTGCTTGATGAGATGGTAGGGTTCACCGGCCAGATATTTCATCTCGACACCGGCGTGCCTGGAATGGTGATTGCCGCCGTTCGGAACGGCGAGAGTACGGTCTTCGGATTCGGCGAGGTCAGAACCGGCAGCGGCATCGAGCCCGATGGTGAAACCCAGATCGGCATCGGATCGATCACGAAAACCTTCACCGGCCTCGCGCTCGCTCGCCTTGCCGTCAGCGGCGATGTCGCGTTGACCGACCCCGCCGGGCCACTTCTTAGCGTTGTCGACACGCTCCCCGGATTTGACGGCCAGGAGATCCGGTTGATCGACATGGCCACGCACCGCAGCGGGCTGGCGCGCGAACTTGAACCGCGCGACGGCATTGAGAGGTATAGTGACGCCTCCTTCGCCGCCAATCTCGCGGGCGGTCCGCTGCTCTTTGCGCCTGGCGAAGGCATGTTGTATTCCAATGTCGCCTACGACCTTCTTGCGATGGCGCTCGCAGGGGCTTCCGGGATGGACTACGCCGATCTTGTTCAGGAAAAACTCCTCGACCCGATGGGAATGGCTTCCACCGGGTATCTTCGACCCCAGGGCGACAACGTCATGACCGGGTATGACTGGAATGGCGTCGAGATGGATCCCGGCGAACCGATCCCCAACCGGTTTGGCGCCTCCTCGCTCTATGCGACGGCCAATGACATGGTGAAATACCTTCACTGGAACCTCGATCGCTTCGATCAGGTCGATGCAGAGACCCGAGCCATAAGCCACGCGGCCTGGGCCATGCGCGACGGTCTGACCCCGGTGGCGGGAATGGATGAGTCCGGACATATGGATGCCATGGGTCTTGGCTGGGTGATCATGATGCCCGAAGGCGACCGACCGCTCATTATCCAAAAGGCCGGTGGCACTGACGGTGTTTTCAGTTACCTCGCGTTTGCGCCGTCGCGCGGCGTCGGTGTCTTCATCTCCATCAACCAGTTCGATTTTTCCGCCGCAACCGCAATGGCCAACGTCGCCAACCAGTTGATTGCCAGACTCGCGCCGCGTTGAGCCTCCCAAAGCGGCGGCAAGTGCCGATGCTGCAATCAGCGGGCACGTCCTTTGCGTGACGCGCGGGCCAGTTCGGGAAACCGGTGGGCAATCTCTTGGTGGTGATGAGCGCGGGCGCCTATGGCGCGGTCATGAGCTCGACCTACAACACCCGCCCGCTGATCGCTGAAGTGCTTGTCGATGGGGGGAAATGGCACACGGTGCGGCCACGGCAGACGCTGGATGAGTTGATTGGGATGGATAGTGTGCCGGTGTGGGTGAAGGATGGCGGTGGGGAGGCCTGAGCGGCCGGAAGTGTGCATTGTAGCGGGGTCGGTGGATGCGCCGGACGATGTGTCTGTCAGGCGATGGTTTTGCCAGCGATCGAGCGTAGGTAATCGTGGAGCTGGTTGGGAAAGGCGTTTGATACCCGCCCGGCCTATGCCAAGACCTCGACACCGAAGATAACCCACATGACCAGCAGCACGATATTGCTGGTCATGAAGACGGGTGTGCGCAAATAAAGCCGGTTGAGCGTCAGATGGATCAGGGCATGGGTCCAGCGCAACGCGACGTAGCACCAGCCCAGTCCGGCAAGCCAGGAATTCTCCACCGGAACCGCTATGGCGATCGCCGTGAGTGTGAAGAACAGCACCGGATATTCGAATTGATTGGCCAGTTGGCGCGTCGGGCGCGTCACCAAGGCCAATGTCGAGACGCCATCGAAGTCCTCGTAAAAGCGCAAGGAGCGCCCATTTCGCAGGATATCGAAACCGCGGCCGATCAGAATCGCCAATCCGGTCAACAGCGACAGCGCCACCAGTGCAAGCAGCTGGGCGACATAGATTTGCACTGGTGTCACGGCGTCGCTCCCTCTCCGATCAGACCTGGGTCAAGCCGCCATCGACACACAGGTCGATGCCGGTGATGAAGCTGGAATCCTCGGACGCCAGGAAGAGGGCGGCGGTTGCGATTTCGCGTGACCGACCGAAGCGCCCGAGCGGTACCATGGCCGTCAATGCATCCTTCCAGTCCTGCGGCGCCGGCCGGGTGAACGGGGTGTCGATCGGGCCGGGACTGATGACATTGACGCGGATAGCGCGATCCTTGAGTTCCATTGTCCAGCCGCGGGCAAAGGCGCGCACAGCCGCCTTGCTGGCGCTGTAGACGCTGGCGCCGGACATGCCCTTCAGATGGGCGATGGAACTGTTGAGGATGATCGAGCCGCCGTCGCGAAACAGCGGCAGGGCTTTCTGCACCGTGAACAGCAAGGCCTTCACGTTGACATTTAAGGTATGATCGACCAGTTCGGGCGATACGCTTGCCAGCGGCTCGCCCATATGCCCGGCGCCGGCGCTGCCAAACAGTATGTCGATATGACCCTTCTCTGCCTTGACGGTGGCAAACAGGCGATCAAGATCGGCGGTGTCGGAGACGTCGCCCTGAATGCCGGTGACGTTTTCCCCGATATAGGCGACGGCAGCATCGACGGCGTCCTGGCGCCGGCCGGTCACGAAGACATAGGCGCCTTCTTCGACGAAGACCTTTGCCGTTTCCAATGCCATTCCCGAGGTTCCCCCGGTGATGACGGCGATTTTTCCACTCAGCCTGGACATTTGGTCTCTTTCTTTGGTTGCATACCCGGTTGATGGCCGGGAATGCTCCTTACTTACGGACTGCTCGGGGATTTCCAATTCAGGCAAGATGAATAGCTCAAATTCCGATCGGGAATATTAGTCTTCCCTTGCATTCCGTATTATGCTTTTGGCATTTGATATCGGCAAATGGAGAGAAGGCGGCAATGAACCAGCTCAGAAGGATGCGCCTGTTCGTGCGCACCGTGGAAACCGAGAGCTTTTCTCGTGCCGGGAAGGCGGAGAGCGTCGCGCAGTCAACTGTCAGCAAGGAAGTCGCAGCGCTGGAAGCCCATTTGGGCACGTTGCTGATCCGGCGCAGTTCGCGCGGGCTGAGCGTGACCGACAAGGGCCAGGAATTCTACGATTTCGCCGTCGGCATGCTGGGGGATCTGGAAACCGCGGAAGCGCGCATCCGCTCGGGCGAAGTCACCGCGGCTGGACGTCTGCGGGTGACGTGTTCGCCCGTATTTTCCAACCGGCTGATTGCGCCGCGCCTGCCGGCCCTATTTCAAAGATATCCAGACCTGACGATCGATCTGGAGGTGTCGGAGCGCTACGTGAGCCTGATCGAGGATGGTGTCGACGTCGCGATCCGCATTGGCGAATTGCCCGACTCCAGCCTGCTCGCGCGTCAGATCGGCTGCGTGGAAGCGGTGGTGGTCGCCGCCCCTGCCTACCTGGCCGAGCATGGTACACCCACTGATCTCGATGAGCTGGCCAGTCACAGCTGCCTGCCCTTCACCTTCCAGGGCAATTCCAAGACATGGAAGTTCCAGGGCCCGGACGGCCCGATAGTCGTGACACCGTTCGGTCCGCTCCGCACCAATGACCCCGAAAGCGTCCACGCGGCCGTGCTGGCCGGGATGGGGCTGGCGCAGGGGCCAAGCTGGATGTTTGCCAGTGATATCGCGGCCGGCAGGCTCGTTTCGGTGCTGGAAGACTTTAGGCCGCGCCTCTACCCCATACAGGCCGTCAGTTCCACGACACGCCGCATGACAGGGGCGATCAAGGTGTTTGTCGATTTCGTCGCCAGCCTGCTCAAGGACGAGCGTAATCGGCCGCTTTGTACCGCCTTCCGCTTGGCGCCTGCTGACGTGTAATGACCGTCGTTATTGGCGTCGTTTTTGACGTCAGCAACGAAGCGGCGGGATTTCATGCGCTATGAGGTGATGACGGGGGTTGAGCGTCGGCGGCGCTGGTCGGATGAAGAGAAGTTTTCGATCCTTGGCGCGGTTGGCATTGATGGCGAGACCGTCGCCAGTGTTGCGCGCCGGCACGATATCACCCGCCAGCACATCTACCAGTGGCGGCGCGAGATGCGCCGCAAGGGCATGATGAGCCATCGCGATCCCATGTTGGTGCCGGTAGAGATCGCCGAGGATGCGGCTCCCGATACTGTTGATCATTCCGGTCCGGTCGATCACGTCGAGCTGGTTCTCACCAACGGCCGGAGCATCCGGGCGCGAGCGACGATGAACGAGAGGCAATGGATGCGTCTGATCCGGATCGCGGAGGCTGTATGATCGGGCCAGGCACGGGCGTGCGGGTCTATCTGGCTTGTGGCGTCACAGATATGAGGAAGGGGATCTCGGGTCTTACCGCGATCGTTCAGGACCAGTTGCGGCACAAGCCTGCCAGTGGATCGGTCTTTGCGTTTCGTGGTCGGCGCGGCGACAGGATCAAGATCCTCTATTTTGATGGCCAGGGGTTCTGTCTCTATTACAAGATTCTCGAGAAGGGGCGCTTTCCCTGGCCCTCTCCAGCCGATGGGACAGCCCGTTTGACGCCGGCGCAACTGGCCATGCTCTGGGAGGGGATCGACTGGCGGCGGCCCAGCTGGGGTGCGCCGCCGCAGAGATTTTCCTGATCGTTTTGTCGCATTATCTTACTGTTTTTGCGTGATGATTCTGGTGCAAGATACCAGATTCTGCTAGGGTTTGCTCATCATGACGAGCCCTGCCGAACACCAGTCTGATGACCTTGACGCGCTGCGCGCGATCATCGCCGCACAAGCCAGTCAGATCCAGGAACTCTCCCGATCCAATCGCGCCTATGAAGCGCTGGTCGATGCCCTTCGGGTTCAGATCGTGCGGCTTAAAAAGCAGAAGTTCGGCGCCTCCTCGGAGAAAGTGGCACGCAACATCGAACAACTCGAACTGGCCCTTGAGGGGCTCGAGGTTGCCAGAGCCGCGATCGACAGGAGTGCTGATGAGGATGAGGCCGTTGCACCGCCTCAGAAGACCGCTTCTTCCCGTCGTCGTGGCAAGCCGGCTCTGAGCGAGCACGTTCTCACCGAGCGTCGCACCCTTGATCCCGGCTCAGAATGCCCCGACTGCGGCGGCGAACTGCGCTTGGTGGGTGAAGACGTCTCCGAGATCCTCGATCTGGTTGCCGCGCAGCTCAAGAAAATCGAGATCGCCCGGCCCAAAAAGTCCTGCCGTAGATGCGAAGCCATGGTGCAGACGCTGGCACCGACCCGCCCGGTGGCCCGCGGCATGGCAGGCCCGGGGCTGCTGGCTCACATTCTGGTCAGCAAGTACGACGATCATCTTCCCCTCTATCGCCAGGGGGAGATCTTTAACCGCATGGGCGCCGATATTCCGCGCTCGACACTGATTGACTGGTGCGGCCAGGCGGTCGGTGTGCTCAAGCCACTGGTCTCGCGCATTCGCGACCATGTCTTTGCCGCCGATCGGCTCCATGCCGACGATACTCCGATCAGAGTTCTCGATCCCAAGGTGGCGATCGCTTCGGGCGGCGCTAAACGCGCGGTCAAGATGGGCCGCATATGGGTCTATGTCCGCGATGATACACCCTTTGCAGGCGATGACCCGCCAGCTGCCGCCTATCTGTTCTCGCCCGATCGCAAAGGCGAGCACCCACAATCGCATCTGGCCGGGTTCTCCGGAATTCTGCAGGCCGATGCCTATTCGGGGTTTGGAGCACTCTACAAACCAGATCCCATGACTGGCGCGACGAAGATCCGCGAGGCGTCGTGCTGGGCGCATCTGCGGCGCGATTTCCACGACGAATGGACGTCGAGCAAATCCCCCATTGCGCTCGAAGCCATCAATCGCGTCGGCGTGCTCTACGATATCGAGCGTCGTATCACTGGATGTTCGGCCCACGAGCGCCTTGCTGTCCGGCAGGCCGAGAGCAGACAGGTCGCCGAGGCTTTCAAGCGCTTTGCCGAAGATCAGCTCGACCGCATCTCGGGCAAAAGCGACGTGGCCAAGGCCTTCCGCTACGCTCTTAAGCGCTGGGCGTCGTTCACCCTGTTCCTTGAGGATGGGCGCGTGGCGATCGACAACAACCCGGCCGAGCGGGCAATCAGGCCCATTGCAATCGGAAGAAAGAATTTTCTATTCGCCGGCTCCGATGCGGGCGGGGAAATACTCGCCGATGCGATGACCGTCATTGAAACCGCCAAGCTCCACGGCCTCAATCCCCAGGCCTACCTCGCCGATATCCTGGGTCGCATCAACGATCACAAGATCAATGCCCTCGACGAATTACTGCCCTGGAACTGGCGACCAGCCGAAATAGCCCCGATCGTCGCTGCGGCCTAAACCGCCCGGTTACGGACGAGCCACACCTGCGCTTGCGATAGCGTAAGCCGTCCGGCGGGTGAGGGTGAATACCGCCGGAGCTGTGGTGCCCTGTCTTTTGGGACTGCCTTCGCCTCGATCAATGGAACAAGACAATCCCCGCCTCGCGTTTTCCCGCCACCGCGATTTTGGGATCTGGCCCGGCACCGGCAAGATACCAGCATAAGTGGGCTGCCCGCCAGATAATTGCGGCGAGGTTTACAGCGCCGAGCGTGCCAGCGGAATGATCTCGGCAGGCTTGCCCGCCAGGGCGTCGTCGACTTTTTCGATCAGTTGGGCGAGCGAGAAGGGTTTGCCCAGGACGTCGTAGATCAGGGCGTCGAGGCCGTGGGCGCGTTCGCGTTGGTCGGCAAAGCCGGTCATTAACAGGATGGTCATGGCGGGGTATTGGGCGCCGATGGCCAGCGCCAGACCGATGCCGTCCATGACGGGCATCTTGATGTCGGAGACCAGAAGATCGAAATTGCCGTTGTGCTCATTGGCGATTTCGAGGGCGAGGCCGCCGTCGGAGGCGTCGATCACCTCGTGGCCGCTCATTTCGAGGGCGCGGGTCACAAAGGCGCGGACATTGTCGTCGTCTTCGGCCACCAGTATGCGTGCCATGGGGCTCTACCCTTATTCTTCGGAGCCGTGATCGGCTCCCAGTCCTTGTTTTGTCGCGCTTCCGAACCGGATAAGTGGTAACCACTTATCCTGGAAACACTCTCTAGAGCCGTTCAGGATTTGATTGAATCAAATCCTTGGCTCTAAGCCCTTTTTTTGTCGCGTGTCCGAACCGCAAAACCGTTTCCACTTTTGCTGGACACGCTCTAGCGTTCCGCCGCCGCGCCGTTGGCGCCGTCGACAAAGCTCAGTCTTATGTTTGTCACGCCTTGCGGCGGTCCGATCAGTTGCGCGTCGATGGCCAGCGTATCGCCGGGCAGGACGTTGCGGGTGGCCGGGGTCACCGTCCATTCGTAAACAATGGCGCCGGCGCCATCGAGCAGGCTCACCAGCACCGATGGCACGTAAGTTATGCGATTCGTGATGTTGGAAATCTTAGCGTTGACGATAATGGCGGGGTTTCCATCCTGCGTGGTTCGCAAAGTCTTAATTTCGGTAAAATCAAGTCCGATGACATTTGTTCCCAGCCCCACGAGGCGATAGAGCCCGTCAAGCTGGGGAACGGCCGAGACGATTTCGGTGCGCAGGGTGAAGGCTGAGATCAGGGCCGCGACGATGAACACCACCAGCGCGATGCGGAAACAACGCCGGAAGCGGGCGATGGGGTGGGCGGCCAGCATGCCGTTGCGGCGGCGGGCCAGAGCTTCGATGCGGGCCCGATTGCCGGCTGTGTCGATGGAGGGAAGCGGGTGGTGGGCAGCTGTTTCCGGCCGGGGTTCGGTGGGTGCTTCATCGTCAGGGGCAGGGGTGCCGGGCGCTGCCTGGGCGCGCAAAAACGAGGCGTCGAGGAGCTCTTCGTCGGCCGCGGAAAACAGCGTATCGGCATCGGCGCGAAAGACCAGCTCGTCGTCGGAGGGTTCGGGATCGGGGCGCGGGACAGAGGGGTTGGGAAAGCTCGGCGTTGCATACCAGAGTTCGGAACACGCGGCGCACTGGACCTGCCGGCCGGTTGCGCTGAGCGCATCGGAGCCGAGCTTGTAGCGCGTCTGGCAATTGGGGCAGGTGATGATCACGCGCGAGGGACCGAACGGGTTGAGCGAAAAATCTTTGCCCCGACCCTAAGGGGGTCGGGTTAAAACTCTTGAAACGCCGCCATGATGGGGCCATTGGGGGGTGATGGCTGGTAGGATGACAGCCAGTCAGGTGATTCGCGGAGAAAAGCGGTTTGATCGCGTTCGAAAATGTGGGCCTTCGATACGGACACGGGCCGGAAATCTTAAAAGATCTGACCTTTGCGATCTCGCCGGGCTCGTTTCATTTTCTCACCGGGCCGTCGGGGTCGGGCAAGACCTCGCTTTTGCGGCTGTTGCTGCTCTCGCTCAAACCGACGCGGGGGTCGGTTTCGATGTTCGGGGAAGACGTTTCCGCGCTCGACCGCGACAGGCTGTTGCAGATGCGGCGCCATATCGGGATCGTTTTTCAGGAATTTAGGCTGCTCGATCATCTCACCACGTTTGAAAATGTCGCCCTGCCGCTGCGGGTGCGCGGGCAGGCGGAAGCGAGCTATCGCGGCAATGTTGAAGAACTGCTCGACTGGGTGGGGCTGGGCGACCGGATGGACGCGCATCCGGCGGTGCTTTCGGGCGGGGAAAAGCAGCGCGCGGCGATTGCCCGGGCGGTGATCGGCAATCCCGACATCCTTTTGGCGGACGAGCCGACGGGCAATGTGGACCCCGAGCTGTCCGAGCGGCTTTTGCACCTGTTCGAACAGCTCAACAGGATGGGCACGACGATTATCCTGGCGACCCATGAGGTGGCGTTGCTGGACAAATTCGACTATCCGCGCATGTTGCTCACCGAGGGGGAGCTGACCATCCATGAGTGAGGGGTTAAGGCTCAATTTTTCCCGTCCCAACCCGATCGTTCCGGCGCAGTCGGTGGCGGGGCGCACGCTGATGCTTTTGATCGGCATCATGACGTTTTTGTCCTGCGTGACGTTCGGCGGCGTGCTGCTGGTGCAGAAATCGGCGCTGGGCTGGTCGGCCGAAGTGGGGCGCGAGCTGACCATTCAGGTGCGCCCGCTCGATGGGGAAGTGATCGAGTCCAACCTGCGGCTGGCCGTCTCGCTCTCGGAAGCGGTTCCGGGTGTGGCGAGCGCGCGGGTGGTGTCGATCGAGGAAAGCGAAGAGCTGCTGGCGCCATGGCTGGGCGAAGGGCTGGACCTGTCCGATCTCGCCGTTCCGCGGCTGGTGATCGTGCAATTGGCCGATCCCAATGCGGCCGATATATCGCGGCTTGAAAGCGAGATTGCGGCCATTCCCGGGGCGACGCTGGAAACCCATGCCGCCTGGCGGGTGCAGCTCAACACGATGGCCGGAACCATCGTTGTATCGGGAATACTGGTTCTGGCGCTTATCCTTGTGGCAACGGCGCTGGCCATCGTCTTCGCGACGCGGGGCACGATGTCGACCAACCGGGAAATCGTCGACGTGCTCCATTTCATCGGGGCGTCCAACAAGTTCATCGCCGGGGAATTTCAGGGGCGGTTCCTGTTGCTCGGGCTCAAGGGCGGACTGGTCGGCGGGCTGGCGGCGATCGTGTTTTTCATCGTGGCGGGCACGGCGATGAGCACTGTGGTGCCCGAGCAATCGAGCGCGCAGCTGGGGGTTCTGTTCGGGCAGTTCGCGCTGGGGATCAGCGGCATATTGGGGATCATCGGCGTGGTGCTGGTGATTGCCGGGCTGACGGCGATCACCTCGCGCTTGACGGTGCGGCGGTTTCTCTCCCAGATATCTTAGTCTCCAAGGCGGGAAACAGCGCCATGATCGTTCAGGCTATCCGCTCGGCAGTGTTCTATCTGTTCTTTTTCGTTCACACGTTCATCCTGGCGATCATTATCGGGCTGATGGCCAGGCTGACGCCGAACCTGAAATCGACGGGGTGGAGCCTGGCGCAATACTGGAACGGGGCGAACCTTTTTTTCCTGCGCTGGCTGGTGGGGATCAGGACCGAGGTGACGGGGATGGACAACATCCCGCAAGGCGGGTGCATCATCGGGGCCAAGCACCAGTCGGACTGGGACATCTTTGCCATGCTGCCCCATGTGGGCCGTCCCGCGTTCATCGCCAAAAGAGAACTGCTCGACATTCCGTTGTTTGGCTGGGCGGCGCGGTGGATGGATACGATCTCGGTCGACCGCAAGCGGGGCAAGGATGCGCTGCCGGCCATGACCCAGGAGGCAAGAGAGGCGCTCGATAAGGGCTGCCGCGTCATCATATTCCCCGAGGGCACGCGAAGGGCGCCGCTCGACACGCCGGCCTATCGCTCGGGGATCGTGCGGATGTATCTGGCGATGGACGTTCCGGTGGTGCCGGTGGCGCTGACCTCGGGGCTTTACTGGGGGCGCAACAGCCTGGTCTTGTGGCCCGGAACGGCGCGGGCGAAATTTCTCGAGCCGATCATGCCGGGGCTGTCCGGCGAACAATTCTTGAAAACCCTGATCGCGCGCATCGAGACCGAGACCAATGCCATGGTGCTCGAAGACGCGCGCAAGGGACTGGCCCGGCCCATTTCCCCGCGGCTTCGCGCCCGGATCAACGAACTCGAAGCGCAATCGGGTACCGCATCCTGACCGAACGCAGTTCCGGGCGATTTTTACCGTCGAAACGCGATAGGTTGTGTTTTGCCGCAATCGGGACACAATATCTTGACATCGTTTGTAGGCAATGGGACGATTTGGGCGTGCATGGGATTGACGTTTCGTTCAATTTGTTCTAATTTTGTTCTTATTAGATCGGTTGTCCCAAAGGGGCTGGCGATCGCCAGATGAATTTTCCGCCTTTTGGGGGCGGGACAGCGCAGGCCGTTTTCGAGGGTGGCCATGATCGGATTGGACAGCATTACCGAAACAGGCAGCGGCGAGGCGGCGAGCGTCCTTTGGACGGGACGGTCGGGCCGGCGCTATCTGATGGAGCGCGAGCGGGAGGCCGGGGTCGCCATGGCGCCGAGCCGTCTCTATGCGCTCGAGAACAATGGGGTGATCGGCTGGGCCGGCACGGCCGAGGACCTGATCGGCGATCACCGGGCGCGCGAGAAGTTTCGTCGGCTGAGCGCGGGCGGAGCGAGCATGCTTTCCCTTGTTGCGCCGCGTGATCCGCTGGCGGTGATGACGCTTGTGTGGGACCTCGAAGGCAGCCGCCGGGCGCTGGGGCGGGCGGCGTAACCTTAGAGCCGTTCAGGATTTGATTGACTCAAATCCTTGGCTCCAAGCCCTTGTTTTGTCGCGTGTCCGAACCGTAAAGCCGTTTCCATCCCCGATCGCGTCGAGGACATGCTTTTGCTGGACACGCTCTAGGGTCGGGGCGGCGATTGGCCGGCTTTGATGCCGGTGCGGGGGCAGGGTAGCGCGTTGTCGGGCCCTACCGAACCAGTTCGTAATCGATAAATCCCTGTTCCGAGGGTTTTGCGGTGGGTGTAAAACCCAGCCGGGCCAGAAGGCGTGCGCTCGACTCATTGCCGTGTTGAACGCCGGCGAAAAAGCGCGAAACTGGCGCAAATCGCGTGAATTCGAGCATGGCCTTCAAGGCCCTTGTCGCAATGCCGCGCTGGCGAAGGCGCGGATCAACCACGATGGCAAAGCTGGCGCTGGCATCGGCATAGACTTCGACGTCCAGCAGGGCGACAGGACTTCCCTCGATCGAGGCGATCAGCCCGTGCCTGTTGGTGTCGGCTTTTGCCAGCAGCAGGGTGTTCTCGGCCCAGTCGCGGCCACCCAACCATCTCCGGGTCACCGGATCGTCGAACCAAGGCGCGATCTGTGGCAGATGGCCTTGGCACAGGACTTGGAGATCGTGCATCGAGTTTGCCCAAAGCCTGGTTTTGCCGTCGGATCGAACCAAGGAGGCACAGCCTTTTCCGGCTCCGCTCCAGAGTCAATCTTTCACAGAGCCACTCGTTCTGAAAGACGCCTGGATCAAATCCGGTATCGGCTATCGCGGCCCGATCCAAGTCCTTGTTTGCTCGCGCGTTGCGAACTTCAAGACCGCTTCCATCCCCGATCGCGTCGAGGACATGCTTTTGTTGGACGCGCTCCGTGACCCTAAGAGATGACTTTCCTGGCCGTCCTGAGAACGTTGAGAATGGGTCCATAGGCCTGGGCATAGCCGAGATAGCTATAGGGCGGCTGGTAGCGCCAGACGGGATAGACCTGCCCGGCGGCGACTGCGGGCAGGCGAGTCCAGGTTGGGATATGATCGAGCTGAGGGATGCCGCCGCGATCGTCTGTCAGGATTATGTCGGCGGGATAGTCGATAATCCGCTCCCAGCTCAAATCCTGCATTCCGCCATCGACAATTTCGATGCCCAATTGGGAGAGGTAGGCCAGATCGGGGAACTCCGGCCCGCTCGACATCGCGAAAACCGAGGTATCCCCGGGGGCGGCGACGAGGATTTTCAGATCGGGTTTTTCGGCCGCGGTTTGCCGGAGCGCGGCGACAATCTGTTCGAAATCGGCGCGTCCCACCTCGAGCGCCGTGGAGGCGCCCAGAGCGCGGGCGAGTTCGCGATGGCGTTCGATTCCGGCCTCGACGGGAAGATCGCCACGCAGCGCGAGTATTGGAGCGATGCTTTCAAGGCGCTCCTGGTCGGCGGTATCGCCACCGATGCCCCACACCACCCCATCGCCGGTGACATGGGTGAGGATGAGGTCGGGCTCGGCTGCGAGGACGGCCTCGAAATTCCAGCCATCCACAGCGCTTTTCAAGACCTTGACCGCGCTCATGTCCACGCCCGCCTGCGCGAGCCCAGGCAGGGCCGCCGGTTCGCGATGGGCGATCAGGCCGATGGGATGGATGCCGTAGGGCCAAAGGGTGGTGAGAACGGGATAGGATGCGGCGATTCTGACCGGGCGGTGCGGCAGGGAAATTTCGATATCCCGGTCATCGACAAACCGCCATCCACCATTCTGGGCTGCGGCTGGAATCGGGGTGAGCGCGGATGCAAGCAGCAGACCTGTGGAACCGGACAGGAAGGTGCGGCGATCAAACGGTGTCATGGGGCTGCTCCCAGCATTAATCTCATGCCAGTAAAATTATATGATCATTATTGTCAAGTATTGTTGCATGTCGCTGTAATGATGGCGGCAGCCGATCAGTCAGCCGGAAAAACCCTCCTATTGTCGGGCTTGCTCGTCCTGGCCAACATTGCTGCGCTAAACTGGTCGTGATGGATCCGTAATGAAGCGCTAACTTTTGCTGACGTAGGGAGCAGCAATGGAGATAGCGCTCACGGAAAGAACGATGATGTATGTCGATGATATCCTGCTTGTCATCGGGATCGGGCTGCATCTGCTTGCCCTGGGCACGGTGCGGTCGATCACCGGCCTGCTGGGCAGATCGAGCGCATTGCGGCGTCATTGGATGTGGCTTGGTGCGGTCATCACATCCTTTGCCATAGGCTATGTGGCGCTGATCGTTCTGTGGGAAGGGCGGGCGCTGGTCGCCAACGATCTGGTGGCGCTGATGCTGCTGCTGGCCGGTGCCTTCACCATGGCGGTGACGCGATTGTCATTCATCACCACCAGCGATGTCGTGCGGATCGCCAAGCTCGAACGCGACGCCATCGAGGATCCGCTGACCGGCATCTACAACCGGCGCTATCTCGAGAACAAACTCGAAGAGGAGGTCGGCCGCTCGACACGGCTCAATACACCCCTCTCGGCCATGATGATCGATCTCGATCATTTCAAGCATGTCAACGACACCTACGGCCATGAGGTCGGCGACCAGGTGCTGCGCCATGTCTGTTCGCTGATTGTGTCTTCGGTCCGGCCCGGCGACAGCGTCGTGCGCTATGGCGGCGAAGAGTTTGTCGTTCTGGCGCCCAACTGCCCGGCCGGGGACGCTTCGGTCCTGGGCGAGCGGATGCGCGAAAAGATCGCCAGATCCAGGCTCAGCCTGCCGGGCGGGCAGGATCTGACGGTGACCGCCAGTATCGGGGTGTCCTCGTTGACGACGGACAGTTCAGGGGCGGAAATGCTGCGGGCGGCCGATATGGCGCTCTATAGGGCCAAGCGCGAGGGACGTAACCGGCTCTGCATTGCCACGGCCGGCAGCCCGGCTCCTGCCTGAACGGTTTTTGCGGCCTGACGGGCGCGCAGCGCGGCTGTCGAACGATGCCGGTTCATGCGGCATGGCTGGATGCTTGCGACCCGTGGGGCGCACATCAGTTGTCGGTTGGAGGCAGTAAATTTTCACGGAGTAATAGCGCCTGGCCGTGGCCGACTAAACAGCGGAGCCTTTGTGGTCGCGATGTCAATACTGTTCCGGGTTTGCCAGCTACAGTGAAATGCTTTTAAATACAAATATGTGAGGGGCTTTTTGGGAGTCGGGGCATGTTGCCTGAGGGTGTTCGTGCCGCTATTGACGGACTTTATGAGGCCGGGTTCGAGCGCGGGCTTTGGCAGGCGGGGCTGGCGCAATTGTGCGATGCGATCGGGGCGGATTCGGCCATCACCGTGCCACGGGTGGCGGCGGAGGACACGATCAACCTGCCGTTTTCGTCCGATCTTGCCGAGTTTGCCGAGCGCTTTGTCGTCGATGGATGGCATCTCGATGACTATCGGGCCAAGCGCGGCTGGCCGCGGACCGACCGGGGGCAGACCATCGTCCTCGAGCAGGATATCGCGACCGAGGACGTTCACAGCGATAACCCCTACTATCAGGAACTGATGCTGCCTTTCGACAAGAAATGGTGGGGAGGGATCACTTTCAATACGCCCGAGCGTCAGTATGTGCTGTCGGTGTTTCGCGGCGAAAAAGCGGAAATGTTTTCCGAAGAGGACCGTCGGCTTTTCGGGGTCGTTTCAGGTCATCTGGCGCGGGTCGTGACGACGGCCGAGCGCGTGGGCTGGGTGCAGACGACGCTGGGGCTGGGCATGCTCGATGCGCTGGACGAGGCCGCGATCCTGCTCGACAGCCAGGGCCTCGTGATCGAGATGACACGCGGCGCCGAGCGGTTGATGGGGGACAGTCTGACGGTGCTTGGCCGCACGGTGACATCTTACAATCGGGCGGTGGCCCGCTCCGTTTCGGCGGCCATAAAGAAGGTGGTTGCCCAAGGGCCCGACGAATCGGGGCCGCTGCGTATCGAACGACCCGGCCAGCGTCCATTGCTGCTCGATGTGCTGCCGGTGCCAAACCGGTTTGACGGCGTGTTCTTTTTTGCGCGGTTCATCGTTTTGCTGACCGATCTCGACCGTCAGCCTCTGCCCAGTGCCGCGCTGCTCAAAAGGGCGTTCGGGCTTACTCCGGCCGAAGCCCGGATTGCACTTGAACTTACGTCCGGTCTGAGCCTGACAGAGGCGGCGGAGAAATGCGGGATGGGCCGGGAAACGGCCAAGACGCATCTCAATTCCATATTTTTCAAGACCGACACCAACCGGCAAAGCGCTCT
>NZ_CAXAXY010000060.1:0-18089 GCF_963972885.1 uncultured Pelagibacterium sp.
CTCGGTCACGGTTCTGGCGCCCTATATGACGCGCGAGGACGGCACCTATTGGCCCGATTTTGATAAACTCTATCCCGTCGATCCCACCCCCGAAGACAGTCCGCCCTGCGAACTCGTCGGCGTGCTCAACGTCCTTCCGGGCATAGTCGGCACCATGATGGCCAACGAAGCCATCAAATACCTTGCCGGCTTCGGCGAACCGCTTCTGGGAAAGTTGCTGATCTACTCGGCCCGCACCGGCGAGAGCCGGATCATGGGTTACAGATAGCGGGCTGCCGCTCTACAATCGGCCAATTGCCATCGCGAACGAGTGCAGCGAGGACCTCGACGACCGTTCGCCGCCCCGCCGGAAGGCCAGCGAAAGGCATAGGGCGGTTTTAGCCCGTCATGACGTGCGTGAGTGCCCGAATCAAGCATCCATATGCTTGAACACCAGCGTTGCGTTGGTACCGCCGAAGCCGAAGCTGTTGGACAGCACGACACCGAGATCGACATTGTCGCGGCGCTCGCGCAAAATCGGCATGTCCGCAAAATCGGGATCGAGGGTTTCGATATTGGCGCTCTCGCAGATAAAGCGATTCTGCATCATCAAAAGCGAATAGATGCATTCCTGCACGCCCGTTGCGCCCAGCGAATGCCCGGTCAGCGACTTGGTGGCCGACAGCGGAGGGCACTTGTCCTCATTGCCGAACACTTCACGCAAGGCTTCGATTTCCTTGCGGTCGCCCACCGGGGTCGAGGTGGCGTGCGGGTTGATATAGTCGACCGGCGCCTTGACGGTTTCGAGCGCCATGCGCATGCAGCGGATCGCGCCCTCGCCCGAAGGTGCCACCATGTCGTGGCCGTCCGAAGTCGCGCCATAGCCGATCAACTCGGCAATGATGTTGGCGCCGCGCGCCTTGGCGTGTTCATATTCCTCGAGCACAAGAACGCCAGCGCCCCCGGCAATCACGAACCCGTCGCGATTGGCGTCATAGGCGCGCGATGCCTTTTCAGGCGTATCGTTGAAGTCCGAACTCATGGCGCCCATCGCATCGAACAAATTCGACATCGACCAGTCCAAATCCTCGTGGCCGCCGGCAAAAACGATATCCTGCTTGCCCAGCTGGATCTGTTCGTACGCGTTGCCGATGCAGTGTTTCGACGTCGCGCAGGCCGAGGAGATCGAATAATTGACCCCCAGAATGCCATAGGCCGTGGCCAGCGTTGCCGAAGCGGTCGAACTCATCGCCTTGGGCACGGCCAGCGGGCCGATGCGCTTGGGGCTCTTTTTCTCCCGCGTGATATCGGCCGCTTCCACAACGGCCCGGGTCGAAGGCCCGCCCGATCCCATCACGATGCCGGTGCGCGGGTTTTTGACGTCCTTTTCCTCGAGCCCGGCCATTTCGATGGCCTGCTGCATGGCGATATAGTTCCAGGCAGCGCCCTTGGCCATAAAGCGCGTTGTGCGCCGGTCGAGCACTTCGAAAGGGTCGAGCGTGGGCGCGCCATGCACCTGGCAGCGAAAGCCCAGATCGACATAATCCTGCGCCCGGGAAATTCCCGGACGCGCGTTTTTAAGGCTGTCGAGCACCTCGTCGAGAGTGTTTCCGATCGAGGAGACGATCCCCATGCCGGTGACCACAACGCGCTTCATTTATGCCCCTTGGTCTTTCCTGTCAGACGTATAGTTCGGCCCGAAACTTAAAGGGCGCCCATGTCCGTAAAAAGGCCGACCCGCAGATCCTTGGCCTCATATATGGTCTTTCCATCGGCTTTTACATAGCCGTCGGCGATTCCCAGCGTCAGGCGCGAGCGTACGACGCGTTTGATGTCGATACCATATTCGACCATTTTGACGTCGTTTGTAACCTGGCCGGTAAACTTGATCTCACCCGCCAACGCGCGCCCACGCCCGGGCGATCCGCCCCAGCCGAGAAAAAATCCGGTCATCTGCCACAGCGCATCCAGCCCCAGGCAGCCCGGCATGACCGGATCGCCGTGGAAATGGCAGGCAAAAAACCACAGGTCGGGAGAAACGTCGAGCTCGGCCCGCACCTGCCCCTTGCCATGTGGCCCGCCATCGTCGTCGATCCGCGTAATGCGGTCGAACATGAGCATGGGCGGAAGCGGCAATTGCGCATTTCCCGGTCCAAAAAGCTCACCGCGCCCACAGGCCAGCAACTGGTCGTAATCGTAAGAATGGGCGCGTTCTGCCATGGACTCCCCGCAAATCTGGAAAAAACTGTGTAGAGGGCAATCGCTAGGAGGGTCAATAGACCATTTGCCCGATGCACCTTGAGTGTGATCGGGACCCGGAGGGCCGCGAAGCGAAACGTTGCAGGCTTTTCCGGTTCGGTCACACGACAAAACAAAGCCAGAGCCTGATCCAATCGGGCTGGGACAGGCTCTACGCCATCTGTGCCTTCTTCTGGCGGCGCCGGATCACCGAGGAGGCAATGCCCATGCCTTCGCGGTACTTGGCAACGGTCCGGCGGGCCACATCGATTCCCTGTTCGCGCTTGAGCATTTCGGCAATCGTGTCGTCCGACAGGATCGCCTCGGGCTTTTCTCCCTCGATCAGCTGGCGGATACGGTGGCGCACCGCCTCGGCCGAATGATCGTCGCCGCCCGAGGAGGAATTGAGCGCGGTCGTGAAGAAATATTTCATCTCGAACAGCCCGCGCGGCGTCGCGATATATTTGTTCGCCGTCACCCGCGACACCGTCGATTCGTGCATCTCGATCTCGGTGGCAACGGCCTTGAGCGTCATCGGCCGCAGATGGGAAACGCCGTGCCGCAGGAACCCGTCCTGCTGTTTGACGATTTCGGTGGCCACTTTCAGGATCGTCTGGGCACGCTGGTCGAGGCTCTTGGTCAGCCAGTTCGCCGTATTGAGACAATCGACAAGGAAGGTCTTTTCCTGCGGGTCGCGGGTTTTTTTGGAAATCGAGGCATAATAGACCCGGTTGACCAGAACCCGCGGCAGCACGTCGGAATTGAGCTCGACCTGCCATCCGCCGTCATTGCCGCGTTTGACGAACACATCGGGCACCACCGATTGCACCGGCGAAAAATCGAACGCCCGGCCTGGACGTGGATCGAGTTCGCGCAATTCGGCCAGCATGTCGAAAATATCCTCGCGGTCCGCCCCGATCTTTTTGCCCAGCAGCGCCAGATCGTGACTGGCCACCAGATCGAGATGGGCCAGCAGCCCGGCCATCATGGGATCCAGCCTGTCCTTTTCGGCCAGCTGGATAGACAGGCATTCCGAAAGCGAGCGCGCAAAAACCCCAAGCGGCTCGCACCCCTGCACCTTGCCCAGCACGGCCTCGACGGTTCCGGCATCGGCACCGAGCTGCTCGGCGATCTGGTCGATCTCGGCCATCAGATACCCGCGCTCGTCGAGGTTATCGACGAGGCTGCGGGCGATCAGCCGTTCGGCGGGGTCGTTTACGATCAGGTTGACCTGATCGGCCAGATGGTCGGCCAGCGAGATCTGGGCAGACACATATTGGTCGATATCGGGCGCCTCGCCGCCCAGCGCGCCGCCCTTGCCTTCGGGCCACGAGCTCGACTGGCTCAGCGAATCCTGCCCTGACTGCTCGGGAAAAAGGTTGGAAGCCTCGGTATCGAAACTGTTGGCGATACTCGTTGCGCTGCCCAGATGATCGGAATAGTCGACAACGTCGCGATAGGGGTCGATCTCCTCGGCCCGCTCGCGCTCCATGGGCGTATCGCCATCGGGCGCATCGGTGCTTTCGAGCAGCGGATTGCGCATCAGCTCGGCATCGACGAAAGCGCTCAGCTCAAGATGGCTCAGCTGCAACAGCCGGATCGACGCCATCAGTTGCGGCGTCAGCGTCAATGTCTGGGTTTGCCGGACATCCAGCCGTGGCGACAGCGCCATGCCTAAAGAGCTCCCACTCAATTCCCCCAAATCGAAGCGTCCCACGCCGGAGCGTGTCCAGAACAAGTGGAAACGGTTGTTCGGTTCGGACACGCGACAACCAAGGACGTCGACCGGGCGAACCTAGCGGCTTTGTGACAGCCCTTCAAGGCATGCCATACAATTTCCGTGCCAAGTGGTGCCAAAGGCTAGAGCTTGAAGCTTTCGCCCAGATAAACCCGCCGCGCGTCGGGATCGGCCATGATGGTCTCGGGCCGGCCCTGGATCATTACCTTGCCGCCGTGGATCAGATAGGCCCTGTCCACCAACCCGAAAGTTTCACGCACCTGATGGTCGGTGATTAGAACTCCGATGCCGCGCTGGGTGAGCTGGCGCACCAGCCCCTGGATATCGGCCACCGCGATCGGATCGACCCCGGCAAACGGTTCGTCGAGCAGCATGAATTTGGGGTCCGCCGCCAGCGCGCGGGCAATTTCCACACGCCGCCGCTCGCCCCCCGACAGCGCCAGCGCATCGGCATCGCGCAGATGGGAAACCGAAAACTCGTCGAGCAACTCATCGAGCCGTGCATGGCGCTCTTTCTTGTTTTTGATATGCCCTTCGAGCACGGCCAGCACATTGTCCTTCACGCTCAGCCCGCGAAAGATCGAGGCCTCTTGCGGCAGATAGCCGATGCCTAGCCGCCCGCGCTGATAGAGCGGCAGATGGGTGATCGAAAGCCCGTCGAGTAGCACCTCGCCGCCATCGGGCCGAACCAGTCCCATGATCATGGTAAAAACCGTCGTCTTGCCCGCCCCGTTGGGTCCGAGCAGACCCACCGCCTCACCGCGCCGCACCGCAATCGAGACGTCGCGCACCACGGCGCGCCTTCCAAAACTCTTGGCAAGACCGTGGGCGACGAGCCAGCCGGTCTGGTCGATGCCGCCCATCAGCCCCCCGGCGTAAAGGTGCTAGTGACGCGCCCGCCATCACCCGCGGAGCTGAACGAGGAGGTGCCGGCCCGCGTGTCGATCACCAGCCGATCGGCATTGACGGTGCCGCTGGCATTGACCACCACCACCGAGCCGGTGAACACCAGCACCCGGTCGCCGAAATCGTAATCGGCGGTATCGGCCTCCACGGTCTGGTCGTCGAACGCCATTTTCACCCGCCCACCCGAGGCCGAAAAGCTTTCAAGGTCCGAAGGCCCGCCCTCGCCGTAAACGGTCTCGACCTGGGGCGCTTCGAGCTCCATCGTACCCTGGGTAATCACCACATTGCCGGTAAACAGCGCCGTGCTTTCGTTTTCGAGCACGTCGAGGTTGTCGGCCGTCACGTTGACCTGTTCGTCGGCCTCGCCGGCCAGGCCGCCGAACCCGGCGGGATCGCTGGCCGTGCTCTGGGCCAATGCCGGTCCGGCAAGAAGGGCGAAACATGCGATCGCCAGGCTAAAGCGCGTCATTGTCCGTCTCCGCAGCAAAAGGATCCCGCGCCTCTCCGGCATCGGGTTGGGGCATCATATCGAGATTGACGCCGCTAAACTGCCAGCGCGCAGCGTCCAGATCGTGTTCCATCGTATCGGCATAAAGGTGCGCGCCGCTATCGAAGGCGAAACGCACAGGGCCGTCCGACGTGATGATCTGGGCCGGCCAGTCCACTTCGACCCCAGCCAGAACACCTTGCGCACCGGTGGAATCGGAAACCGTGACATCCTCGTTGGAAGTCAGGTATTCGCTGCTCATCGTCCATTCGGCCGAGGCAAATTCGATATGGGCCGAATAGCCGTCATCGTCGGAAATATCGACGGTAAGCTCGTAAAGGTCGGCCGTATCGAGATTGCCCACCCGCGTCTCCGCCCGAGCCGCTTCCAGCGTATAGTTCGAGCCGGTTGCAGTGCGGCCTTCAAAACGCGGTCCCTCGATCACCAGCGTGTCGTTTTCCAGCCTTATGCCCTCTATCGGCACGATATCGCCGACCATGCTGGCGGCAACCTGGAGCGCGGGCACCGACAGAACAACGATGCCCGCCACAGGCACCACCCAGCGCAACACCGCGATCCGCCGGTTGTGCCGGGCAAACCGCAGATAGGTCTCGTGTCGGACGCTGGCGGTGGGCGCGATCATTGGCTAGCTGTGGGCAAAGATATCGGTCTCGGGCCAGCCGGCGAGATCGAGTTGGGCGCGCGTGGGCAAGAATTCGAAACAGGCCCTCGCCATGTCCGCCCGGCCCTCTCGTGCCAGCATCCGGTCCAGATGGCGGCGCAGATCGTGCAGATAGAGCACATCCGATGCGGCATAATCGAGCTGGGCCTGGCTCAGCGTTTCCGCCCCCCAGTCCGACGATTGCTGCTGCTTGCTCATGTCGACGCCCAAAAGCTCGCGCGAGAGGTCTTTGAGCCCATGCCGGTCGGTATAGGTGCGCACGAGTTTCGAGGCGATCTTGGTGCAATAGACCGGCGTGGTCATCACCCCGAACGCGGCAAAAAGCGCCGCCATGTCGAACCGGGCGAAATGAAACAGTTTTGTCTTGGTCTCATCGGCCAAAAGCGCCGAAAGGTTGGGTGCTTCGGTCTGCCCGGGCAGGATCTGGACCACATCGGCAGTGCCGTCACCGGGCGAAAGCTGCACGACGCACAGCCGGTCGCGCATCGGGTTGAGCCCCATCGTCTCGGTATCGATCGCCACCTGCCGTCCGGTGTAGCGGGAAAGGTCGGGCAGATCGCCCTTGTGCAGTCGAACGCTCATATCGTCTCATAACTCCGGGGAGAGGCAAAGGTTTCCCTAGATGCCACACCCCGCAGCGTTTTGCCTAGACCTTCCAGCCCAAGGCAGGGCTGCGACCAATCGCGCCCCGCCTCCCCTGGCAACAGGGGACGACCGATAAAACCCGATATTTCTGGAAAGTTCGGCAAGGCCGAAAAAAACGATGGTGCCCAGAAGAAGACTCGAACTTCCACTCCCTTTCGGGAACTAGCACCTGAAGCTAGCGCGTCTACCAATTCCGCCATCTGGGCAACGGGGGCACGCTTTAGAGTGCCCTTTGGGCTTTGTCAATGCAGCTTGCACCGGCCCGACAGCAATTTATGCGCGGCGGGCCGCGGCTCAGAAATCGGACCCGTTGAAGTGGCTTACGGCGTTCCTGTCAAAACGCGGCTCATCGAGACAGTGCACGTTTATGACATGGATCGTGTTGCCCTCCCGGTCGCTTCCAGATGCAAAAGGCTGGATACCGCATTGGGTGCAGAACTGATGCGCGATGGTGTGGGAATTGAACCTGTAGATTTTCAGCGCCTCGCTGCCACTCAAAAGCGTGAAATCATCCCCCCGCACCGAATGCATGACCGCGTTCAGTCTCCGGCAGCGCGAGCAATTGCATTGAAACGGCGCCTCGAGCCGTGTGCGGGCGGTAAAGCGGACGGCACCGCACTGGCAACTGCCTTCATAAACAGCAATTTCGGTTTGTTCACCCACTGTTACTCTCCTCGAAAAGATAAGAACAAATCAAGAACATATGGATTGAAGAGTCAATCCCCTTTGCCCATGCAGCCGTATCGCGTCGCAAACCGATTGCAATGGGCAAGCCACCGGGGCTAGAACGGGCCATCTTCACAGGCGTTCGTTTTGGCGGCGGGATCCTTCTCATGACCGAAAAGACAAGAAAAATCGCGACGATCTTCGGCGGCTCGGGCTTTATCGGCTCCCAGCTCACCCAGGATCTGGCGCGGCGCGGGTATTCGGTAAGGGTGGCCGTCAGGCGCCCCGATCTGGCCGGCCATGTGCGCATGTTCGGTTTCCCCGGTCAGATCCAGCCGGTCCAGGCCAATCTGCGCTATCCCGAATCGGTCGCTTCCGCCGTACGCGGGTCCGACGTGGTCATCAATCTGGTCGGCATTCTTTTCGAAAAGGGCAAGCAGCGCTTCCGCGCCGTCCAGACCCAGGGCGCCAAGGCGGTCGCCGAAGCGGCCAGCGACGCCGGCGTGCCCACCCTCATTCACATGTCGGCCATAGGGGCCGATACCCAATCGCCCTCGGCCTATCAGCGCGCCAAGGCGCTGGGCGAGGACGAAGTGTTCAAGGCTTTCCCCAAGGCCATTGTCATTCGGCCCTCGCTGGTGTTCGGGGCCGAGGACGGGTTTTTCAACCTGTTCGGCTTTATCGCCCGCATGTCCCCGATCATGCCGCTGATCGGGCGTGATACAAAATTCCAGCCCGTTTACGTGGCCGACGTCGCCGAGGCCATCGCTCTCGCTTCCCTGGGCGCTGTCAAGACGGGCAAGGTCTATGAGCTGGGCGGCCCTGAAATCGTCACCATGGAACAGGTGATCGAGCGCGTGCTCGAACAGACCCGCCGCAAGCGGGTTGTCCTGCCCTTGCCCGAATTTGTCGCAAAGCCGGTCGCCAGCGTCCTTTCGCTCCTGCCCAGGCCGCTCCTGACCCCCGATCAGGTCATCCAGCTCGGCATCGACAATGTCGTCTCGCCCGAAGCGATAAAGCAGAAACGAACCCTTGAAGCGTTCGGCATCGCGCCCACCACAATGGACGCCATCCTCCCCACCTATATGTGGCGCTTCCGCAAGCATGGCGAATTCGACCGGCACATCAATCCGCTGGTCAATGGCTGATTGGCTCGCTGGACCCGGTTGCGGTTAACCGATCGTTGACCGGTTAAGGAAAAATGCGCGCAGGCTTGGCGGCTTGGGCACAAAAACACCTTGATTGGCCCTCAGTTTACGCGGCCTAATTGCGTGTTGAGGTTTGCGGCCCTCCGGCTTCCACCCGGATCGGGTGCCGCATCATTTTTATGATTGGTCCATGCCCCAGCTTTTGCATCACAAGCTCGATCCCTCAAGCCGGCTCATCCGCCTCATGCTTGCCGAATACGGTGTCGATGTCGGTCTGGTCGACGTGGCGCCTTGGCGGCGCGATCCCGATTTTCTTGAAATCAACCCCGCGGCATCCGTCCCCGTCATGCTCGACGAGCCGTTTCCGCCCATTGTCGGCATTCTGGCCACCATCGCCCATATCGAGGACAATTTCGGCCCCGAAGGCCATATCGAGGCCCTGTTGCCCGAAAATGCAGGCGAAAAGATCGAAGTCTGGCGCCTGCTCGAATGGGTTCTGTTAAAGCTCGGCCCCGAAGTGACCGCCTATCTTCTCGAGGAAAAGCTCATCAAGCGCGATCTGCGCTCTGGCGCTCCCGAGCCTTCGGTCATCCGCATCGCCAAGGCCAACCTCACCGAACACCTTGCCTATTTTTCCTGGGTTCTGGCCACCCGCCGCTGGCTGGCCGGCGATACGCTGACTCTGGCCGATTTTGCACTCGCCGCCCATATTTCCGTGCTCGATTATATGGGCGACATCGCCTGGGAAAAGGCCGGCGAAATCAAGGATTGGTACGCCCGCATCAAATCGCGCCCCGCTTTCCGCCCACTGCTGGGCGATCGCATCGTGGGCATGCCGGCCTCGACGAGCTACGCGGACCTCGATTTTTGAGTTCTAAGGGCGACAGCATAGTTGCCGAACTGCGCGCCCGCGCCGCCGATCTGGGCTTTGCCGGTTTCGGCATCGCCCCTGCCGATGCCCGCCCCGACCTGCCGCAAAAGCTGCAATCGGCGCTACAAAGCGGCTGGCACGCCGATATGGGCTGGATGGCCGACACCGAGGAGCGCCGCAAATCCCCTGCCGCACTCTGGCCCGATGTGAAATCGGTTATCATGGTGGGCGCCAATTACGGCCCGGAGGAAAACCCGCTCGACCGTCTCGCCGACACTTCCCTCGCCAACGTCTCGGTCTACGCCCAGATGCGCGATTACCATGACGTCATCAAGGGTCGCCTCAAGGATCTCGCCGGCCTTCTCGCCCGCCGCACCGGCGCCGAGGTCAAAGTGTTCGTCGATACCGCACCGGTGATGGAAAAGCCCCTCGCCGAAGCTGCGGGGTTGGGCTGGCAGGGCAAGCACACGGTGTTGCTCTCGCGCGAGGCGGGCTCATGGCTGTTTCTAGGGGCGATTTTCACTTCGGCCGATCTGCCCGCCAGCACACCGGCAGAGGAAAAGTGCGGCACATGCACCAAATGCCTCGACATCTGCCCCACGGATGCCTTCCCCGCGCCCTTCCGCCTCGATGCCCGCAAATGCCTTGCCTATTATTCGGTCGAGCATAAGGGCCAGATCCCTGTCGAATTCCGCAAACCCATGGGCAATCGCGTCTTCGGCTGCGACGATTGTCTCGCGGTCTGCCCCTGGAACAAGTTCGCCAGCGCCACCCGCGACGCCAAGCTCTCGGCCCGCCAAGCCATCCGCAATGCCGGCTTGAGCGACATGCTCGCTCTGAGCGATGCAGCATTCCGCGATTTTTTCGCCCAGACACCCGTCAAGCGCCTCGGCTCGGCCCGTTTTTTGCGCAATTGCCTCGTTGCGGCGGGCAATTCGGGCGACACGGCGTATCTTGCCGCCATCAAGCGGCTGATCGCCCATGACAGCCCGCTGGTGCGTGGCATGGCCATCTGGGCCCTGCGGCAGCTGGCCCGGGAGGGCGAGGCAGACGCCCAGCGGGCCAGATCACTTGCAACCGAACCCGATCCGGAGGTCAGAGCCGAATGGAGCCATTGAACATATTCGTCTTCGGCGCCGGCTATTCAGCGCAGGCAGCAATCACTGCCCTGCGCTCGGGTGGCGATGTCTCGGTGACGGCGACAACCCGTTCCGCCGAAAAAGCCGACGACCTGACCCGGAAGGGCATCGCCGCCCAGATTTTTGACGGCACCGCGCCCGCTCCTGCCCTGCAGCCCGCGCTGGAGGCAGCGACCCATCTTCTGGTCTCGATTGCCCCCGGCCCCGATGGCGATCCGGTCCTTGCCCAACACGCGCCCGACCTGCGCGCCGCCCCCAATCTCAAATGGATCGGCTATTTTTCCACAATCGGCGTTTATGGCGACGCCGAGGGGGAGTGGATCGACGAAACCGCGCCCACCGAACCGCTCTCGGCCCGTAACCGCTATCGGCTCGATGCCGAAGCAGGCTGGCAGGCGCTGGCCGAAGAAAAAGCGATCCCGCTCGCCATTCTCCGTCTCGCCGGCATCTACGGCCCGACGCGCTCGCCATTTGAAAAGCTCAGATCGGGCACGGCGCGCCGCATCGTCAAGCCCGGCCAGGTCTTCAACCGCATCCATGTTCACGATATCGGGGCCATCACCGCCCTTGCCGCCACCCAGCGCCTCGATGGCATCTTCAACGTCTGCGACGACGAGCCGGGCCCGCCCCAGGACGTGATCGCCGACGCCGCCCGATTGCTCGCCATGACTCCACCGCCCGAAATCGCCTTTGAGGACGCCGATCTCTCGCCTATGGCCCGCACCTTTTATGCGGGAAACCGCCGCGTTTCCAACGCCAGGATCAAGTCCGCGCTCGGCTACAGCCTCAAATATCCCACCTATCGCGAGGGCCATGCGGCCATATTGCGCCAACGTGACGATTGACGCGCAGCCAATTGCACCCTATCTCGCGCGGATGGTCAAAAAGGCATCAACATCGGCTCCCTCCCAGCGCATGCTCCGCGTCGGCGAACGTGTGCGCCACGAGATCGCGGCTCTGCTCTCGCGCAACGAGATCATCGATCCGCTGCTCGAAACCGTTACCGTCACGGTTCCCGAAGTGCGCATGACACCCGATCTCAAGCTCGCCAATGTCTACGTCATGCCCCTTGGCGGGGAAAATGCCGAGGACGTGGTGTCCGCGCTCAATACCCACGCCAAGTTCATCCGTGGCCGCGTCACCCCGGCGCTCGATCTGAAATACGCGCCCCAGTTCCGCTTTTTTGTCGACAAGACGTTCGACGAATATGGCCGCATCGACGCGATTCTGCGCTCGGAACGCGTGCAGCGCGATCTGGCGAGCGACGACGACAGCGAAGACTGAATAAAGGACGTGCAGTGAGCCAAGCTCAAAAAAAGCGCGTCAAGCGCGACCTGTCCGGCTGGCTTGTGTTCAACAAGCCCTATGACATGAGCTCCACCGAAGCGGTAGGCAAGCTGCGCTGGCTCTATGGCGCCAAAAAAGCCGGTCACGCCGGCACGCTCGATCCGCTGGCCACCGGCATCCTTCCCATCGCTTTCGGTGAGGCCACAAAGACCGTGCCCATCGTCCAGGACGGCACCAAGGTCTATCATTTCGATATCGTCTGGGGCCAGGCCACCTCAACCGACGATATCGAGGGCGAGGTGATCGCCACCTCCGATGTTCGCCCCACCGAACAAGCGCTCGAGGCCGTCCTGCCGCGGTTTATCGGATTGATCACCCAGATCCCGCCCGCCTTTTCGGCCATCAGGATCGGCGGCGAGCGCGCCTATGATCTGGCCCGCGCCGGCCACACCCTCGAAATGCCGTCCCGCGAGGTCGAAATCGACGCCCTCGAAGTGATCGCGCACGCCCCCGAGCGCAGCAAACTCTCGGTCACCTGTTCCAAGGGCACCTATGTTCGCGCCCTGGCCCGCGACATTGCCGAGGCGCTCGGAACCAGGGGCCATGTCGGCGCTTTGCACCGCGCCCGGGTGGGCAATTTCTCCGATGCTGACGCCGTTACCCTCGAAACGATCGAATCCGTAGAGCTTCCGGCTCGCGATGGCTTGCTGCTGCCCGTTGCCGCCGGGCTGGCCGATCTGCCCGAAATCCGTCTCGATGCCCGACAGGCCGCAACCATAAGGCTTGGAAACCCGGTGCTGTTGACCGGCCGCGACGCCCCCATCGCCCTTGACGACGCATGGGCATCGCTCAAGGGCGAGGCGGTGGCGCTCGGCTTTGTCCAGGCGGGCCAGTTCAAACCCAGGCGGGTTATTCTGGGCTGAGGGGATCGGGGCCCGCGCGGGGGCTCTTTACCCTCTCTCTGTGACAGGCTAAAGGTTTGCGGGTCCATAAGGATCGGCCACTCGACAATGTCTCAATCCGCCCCGCAGAACGAGAGCAATCCGGCCGAATCCGAGGCGCGGAAAACGCCGCGTAGCGGTCCGCTTTCAATTCCGATTATCTTCTATCTCGCCTTTCTGGTTGCCGTCGTCGTCCTGCCCGCCACGGCGTTCACCGCGGTGCTTTTGGCCCGCCACAACGTTGCCCAGGAAGAAACCGTCCAGACCTTTACCGTTGCAACGGCCCGCTCGGTCCTCCAGTCGGTCGAGCGCGAGATTGCAGGCATGATCACCACCCAAAGGGTGCTCATGAGCATCGAGGCGCTCAATGCGGGCAATCTGGCCGAATTTCACGAGCACGCCCAGACGGCGCTGGCCGGCACGGGCTCGTATTTCATCATTGCCGACGATCAGTTCAACCAGTTGCTCAACACCCGTGTCGAATACGGCGTGCCGTTGACTCAGGTGACCGAACGTCAATCCGTACGTCGGGCCCTCGAAACGCCTGATGCTGTGGTGTCGGACATCTTTTTCGGTCAGACCGCACAGGAATACGTGTTCAACGTGGTGCGCCAGCGCCCCGGCATCATCCCGCCCCAACTCGCCATTCTCACCCAGAATGCCTCGTCCCTTTCCAACGCCCTGCTCACGCGCGAATTGCCCCAGGGCTGGCACGTGGCGCTTGTCGATTCCAACAATACGGTCCTTGCGGCCTCCGAGGACGCGGCCCGTATCGGCGAACCCCTGTTCATTCCGTTGCGCGAGGACGCGGGCGGAACACGATGGATCGATACAACAATCTCGGGCGAGGACTACAAGACCATCACCCAGTATTCGATTCTGACCGGATGGTATGTGGTCGCCTGGGCACCCTCTTCGATGGTCACCGAGCCTCTGCGCACAACGCTTTTGTGGCTTCTCGCCGGGGCGCTGGTCATTGTCGTGCTGGCCGGTTTTGCCGCCTCGCTCATCGGCCGTCAGATTGCCTCCTCTGTGCGCGGGCTCGCCCGTCAGGCCCGTGCCATGGGCGCCGGCCAGGAGATCGTCGCCATTCCCTACCCGGTTCAGGAACTGGCAACCGTGTCTGAGGCACTGGCCGACGCCGGGGCCAAGCGGCGCCAGGCCGAGACCGAATCGCGGTTTTTGATGCGCGAGGTGGCGCATCGCTCCAAAAACCAGCTCACCGTCATTTCGGCCATGGCCAAGCAGACGGCGCGCGGCGCCGCCGATGTGGAAAAATTCGTCGAGAACTTCCAGAACCGGCTTTATGGCCTGGCCCGGTCCACCGATCTGCTTTTGACCCACGGCACCCAGGGAATCGGGTTGCGCGATCTCTTTCGGACCCAGATCGATCCTTTCCGTCCAGAAGATCCCTCGCGCGTGGTCAAGACCGGGGTCAATGTCTATCTCAACGTCCAGGCGGCACAGGTTCTGGGCATGGCTGCCCATGAACTGGCCACCAACGCCTCCAAATACGGCGCGTTTTCTCGCGATGGCGGCAAGCTCACCGTCAACTGGAACCGGGCCGGCGGGGACAGATTACATCTGGTCTGGCGCGAAACCGTGCCCGGTTTCACCCCGCCTGCCGATCACAAGGGGTTCGGCACCGTCGTGCTTCAGACCATGGTTGCCGGCGCGCTCAAGGCCGATGTCGAGCGCACCGTGCACGAGGACGGCATCGAATGGACGTTTTCCATCCCGCTCGAACAGATCGACCCCGACCGTGACACCCCCGATACCGACGAGCCTGAAGCGGGACTCTGATCGGCCCGTAAACGAGAAAAAACTTCTCATTTGCCCCCCGATACCCTATATGGGCGCCAGCAAAAGGGTTTCCCTTTGTGCATAAAATGGCCATTCCTGGACGGCATCCCGGTATTGGCGTCACGCAACTCCTTGTTTTGAAAGGGATTTTACGATGTCGATTACTGCTGAGCGCAAAGCTGAGCTGATCAAGGATTATGCAACGAAGGCTGGCGATACCGGGTCTCCGGAAGTTCAGGTCGCCATCCTGACCGAGCGGATCACCAACCTCACCGAACATTTCAAGAGCCACGGCAAGGACAATCACTCGCGCCGCGGTCTTCTGAAAATGGTTGCGACCCGCCGTTCGCTTCTCGACTATGTCAAGCGCGGCGACCAAGCGCGGTACCAGAGCCTGATCGAACGGCTCGGCATCCGCCGCTAGAGCAATTGACGGGGGGTCGGCGCCATTTGCTGACCCCTTGTCGTATCGCCTGCCGGCAATGGGGCCGGCAAGCGCAAACTGCCGGAAGCGCCCTTTGGGGGCATGGCAGGATCGCCGGAGGCTCCGGTCACTTCTCAACGGAAGCTTGAGCCTCTCGCCGTCTTGTCCATGTTCCGGAACTTGAGGGACGCCTCTGGCGCCACCTGCGACGCGATCCGCCCGATGCCGCTTGGAAGCGCGTCGGCGGCTCCTCGCACAAGAAGGAATGTCTCATGACACTCAATTTCGACCACCACAAAGTCGAGCTCGACTGGGGCGGACAACCCCTCACGCTCGAAACCGGCAAGATCGCCCGTCAGGCCGATGGCGCCGTGCTCGCCACCCTGGGCGAAACCGTGGTTCTGGCCACCGTCGTTTCCGCCAAGACGCCAAAGGCCGGCATCGATTTCTTCCCGCTGACCGTCAACTACCAGGAAAAGTATTTTGCCGCCGGCAAGATCCCCGGTGGGTATTTCAAGCGTGAAGGCCGCCCCACCGAGGCCGAAACGCTGACCTCGCGCCTGATCGATCGCCCGATCCGCCCTCTGTTCCCCGCCGGGTACAAGAACGAGACCCAGGTCATCATCACCGTGCTTCAGCACGACATGGAAAACCAGCCCGACGTGCTCGCCATGGTCGCGGCTTCAGCGGCGCTCACCATTTCGGGCGTGCCCTTCATGGGCCCCATCGGCGCGGCCCGCGTCGGTTATGTCGATGGCGAGTATGTTTTGAACCTGCCCATCGACCGTCGCGATGATTCCAAGCTCGACCTCGTGATGGCTGGCACTGCCGACGCCGTTCTGATGGTGGAATCGGAAGCCAAGGAGCTCTCCGAGGACGTCATGCTCGGCGCCGTCATGTTTGGCCACCAGCAGAGCCAGAAGGTGATCGATGCGATCATCAAGCTCGCCGAACTGGCCGCCAAGGAGCCCCGCGAATTCGAACCCGCCGATATGAGCGCGCTCGAAACCGAAATGCTCGCGCTGATCGAAAGCGATCTGCGTGACGCCTACAAGAACACCGACAAGATGGCGCGCTACGACGCCGTCGACGCGGTCAAGGCCAAGGTCAAGGCTCACTTCATCCCCGAAGAGGGCGAAGCGGCCTACACCCCCGAACAGGTCGGCGCCGTGTTCAAGTCGCTCCAGGCCAAGGTCGTGCGCTGGAACATTCTCGACACCAAGACCCGGATTGACGGTCGCGACCTCGAAACGGTCCGCCCGATCGTGTCCGAAGTCGGCGTCCTGCCCCGCACTCACGGTTCGGCCATCTTCACTCGCGGTGAAACCCAGGCGCTGGTCGTTG
Source organism: uncultured Pelagibacterium sp. (assembly GCF_963972885.1). Taxonomy (NCBI): domain Bacteria; kingdom Pseudomonadati; phylum Pseudomonadota; class Alphaproteobacteria; order Hyphomicrobiales; family Devosiaceae; genus Pelagibacterium; species uncultured Pelagibacterium sp. Next base: position 16,299 of record NZ_CAXAXY010000060.1, read on the forward strand.
CGACGCTGGGTACGGCGGACGATGAGCAGTTCATCGATTCGCTCGAAGGTACCTACAAGCAGAACTTCCTGCTCCACTACAACTTCCCGCCCTATTCGGTCGGTGAAGCCGGTCGCATGGGTTCGCCCGGACGCCGCGAAATCGGCCACGGCAAGCTCGCATGGCGCGCCATCAACCCGGTCCGCCCCTCGGCCGAGGAATTCCCCTACACCCTGCGTGTGGTCTCCGAAATCACCGAATCCAACGGTTCGTCTTCCATGGCAACCGTGTGCGGCACCTCGCTGGCGCTGATGGATGCGGGCGTTCCCATGAAGAAAGCCGTCGCCGGCATCGCCATGGGCCTGATCCTGGAAGGCGAAAAATTCGCCGTGCTGTCCGATATCCTGGGTGACGAAGATCACCTCGGCGACATGGACTTCAAGGTTGCGGGCACCCATGACGGGGTGACCAGCCTGCAGATGGACATCAAGATTGCCGGCATCACCGAAGAGATCATGAAGATCGCTCTGGGCCAGGCCAAGGATGGGCGCAAGCACATCCTCGAGGAAATGGCCAAGGCCATCGACACGGCCCGTTCGGAAGTGGGCGAGTTCGCCCCGCGCATCGAAACGCTCAAAATCCCGACCGACAAGATCCGTGAAGTGATCGGCACCGGCGGCAAGGTGATCCGTGAGATCGTCGAAAAGACCGGCGCCAAGATCAACATCGAAGACGATGGCACCGTCAAGGTCTCGTCCTCGGACGGCAAGCAGATCGATGCGGCCATCAAGTGGATCAAGTCGATCACCGACGAGCCCGAAGTGGGCGAAGTCTATCAGGGCACCGTGGTCAAGACCGCCGATTTCGGCGCGTTCGTGAACTTCTTTGGTGCAAAGGACGGCCTCGTGCACATCTCCCAGCTCGCCGAAGAGCGCGTGGGCAAGACCACCGACGTCGTCAAGGAAGGCGACAAGGTCTGGGTCAAGCTTTTAGGCTTCGACGAGCGCGGCAAGGTTCGCCTTTCCATGAAGGTCATTGATCAGGAGACCGGCAAGGAAAAGGCCAAGGAAGACGAAGCCGCCGAATAAGCGGCCAGCGTTTCTCCCAAGCGATCAGCCCGGCGCCCCGAAAGGAGCGCCGGGTTTTTTCATGTCGCGAGCAAAAAAATCGTGATGAGATGTCGGCAGGGCGTGTTGGGCAACGTCCTGGCAACAGACACGCATCCAAGGGAGAGAAAAATGCGCTTCATGGTGATGATAAAGGCCTCCGCCGACAGCGAGGCCGACGTCGAGCCCCAGGAGGGCCTGCTGCTCGAAATGGGCAAATACAACGAGGATCTGGTCAAGGCCGGTATCATGGTCGATGGCGCGGGCCTGATGTCGACGTCAAAAGGCGCTCGCGTTCAGGTCGCTGATGGAAAGCCCATCGTCACCGACGGCCCCTTTGCCGAAATCAAGGAAGTGATCGCCGGGTTCTGGATCTGGAACTGTTCTTCGCTGCAGGAGGCCATCGACTGGGTTGCAAAATGCCCCATCGCCCATGGACAGGACCGTTTCGAAATCCGCCAGATGCACGAGCTTGAAGATTTCGCCACCGAAGGCGAAGGCTATGAGCAACACAAGAAGGTTGAAGCCGAACTCGCGGCGCAAAAATCCGGGGGTTAGACAAACCGAAATGAAAAAGACCCATTCCGGCTCGTGCCATTGCGGTGCCATCCGTTTCACCGCCCCCATCGATCTCGATGAGGGAATCCGCAGATGCAATTGTACCTATTGCTTCAAGACCGGCTATCGCAAAGCCTTCGTCTATGGC
>NZ_CAXAXY010000061.1:0-17936 GCF_963972885.1 uncultured Pelagibacterium sp.
CGGGGTCGGATCTGGTTTTGGGGATCGGACCAGTCGAGTAGCTGGTCGGTCCACCCTTCGGTGCTCCAGGGCAGGGCGTGCGCGCTTCCTTCCATCGCCACTGCGCGGAACGATGCCTCTGTGGTGGGAGAGATTCCATCGTTCTCGGCAAAGCCCGACATCACTGATGGGCCGTAAAGGCTCTGCAAGCCGGCCCTGAGGCAGGCGAAATGGATTGCAGTGGTATCTGAATAGCCAATCAGCAGCTTGGGATTGGCGGCGACCACTGCCAGGTCAAGAAATGGTTCGAGCCTGACGGCATCATCGCCGCCGATGGAGGCGAACACGCCCTTGATGCCGGGATCGGAAAAGGCAGCCATGATGTCGTCGGCGCGGGCGGAAGGGTTCGCCGCCAACCAGTCCGCATCGGCACGGGCGTGGGGCATCTCGACGATTTCAAATCCAAATCGCTCCCGCAGGCAGGAAAGCCCGGCCTCGTAGCGATGGGGAAAGACCGATGGGCCGCCCCAACTTGGCGAGACGATTGCTATGGTATCGCCTGGTGAAAGGCGCGGAGGTATGACGAGTGGGGTGGGCCAGTTAAGGGTCATGAGTCCTTGCCGACCGTCAGGACAATCTTGCCGTAATGGTCGGGGGCTTCCATGGCGCGGTGGGCATCGGCGGCGTTTTTAAGGGGGAAGGACGTGATGCGCGGCGGCACGATTTTTCCCGCCTGGATGGCCGGCCAAATCCTGGTCTCGAGGCCCTGGGCAAACCGGGCCTTGGTCGCTGCAGGTTGTGGGCGCAGGGTCGATCCCGAAAGGGTCAGCGCATTCATCAGAACCAGGCCCAGATTGATCTCGGCTTTGGCGCCTCCCCGGATTGCCAGCTGAATGACATGGCCGCCATAGGCGCAGGCCTTGAGGTTGCGATTGGCGTACGCGCCGCCGATAATGTCGATGACGATGTCGGCACCCCGGCCCTCGGTGAGGGTTTTGGTGCGCTCGATGAAGTCCTCGCTGGTGTAATCGATCGTATGGGCGGCGCCCATGCTTTGGGCATAGCTGGCCTTTTGAGCGCTGGAGGTCGTTGCGATGGCTGTCGCACCAAAGAGGCGGCAAAGCTGGATGGCGCTGGCGCCGATCCCGCCTGATCCCCCATGAATCAGAACGGTCTGACCGCTTGCCAGCCCCGCCCGTTCGACAAGCGTTTGCTGGAGAGTAAAAAAGGTTTCCGGCAGCGTTGCCGCTTCGATATGTGACCAGTTTTCGGGCTTGGGCAGAACCTGACCGGCGGGCACGGCCACATAGGCCGCATAACCACCACCGTTGCAGAGCGCCACAACCTCATCGCCGAGGGCAAACCGGGTTTCGCCTTCTCCGAGAGCCGCCACGACACCGGAGACTTCGAGGCCGGGGAGCGGGGAGGAATCGGCGGGCGGCGGATAAGCGCCCTGTCTTTGGGAGATGTCGGGTCCGTTGACCCCGGCCGCCGCGACGGCAATGAGCACTTCGCCCGGTGCGGGCGAGGGTGTGGGAACACTTATCGGCTTGAGAACCTCGGGGCCACCTGGCTCGGAGATTTCGATGGCTTGCATCTGATCTTGAATAGTCATGGACGCCATCTTAATCGCACGCCACAATGGGCCAAGAGTAAATTTGAGGAGATCAGCATGGAAGACGATGCCCCACGCCGCATGCCGGTCCACGAGGTTGGCATGCCTCTCGACACACTGTCGGTCGACGAACTTGAGGATCGGATCGAAATTTTGAAGGCCGAAATTGTTCGTCTTGAAACGGCCATCCAGGGCAAGACGGCAAGCCGCGATGCGGCCGATGCGGTGTTCAAATTCTAGGAGCTGCAGAAAAGCGAGGAGCGATGGTCACCTGCCGGTAAGGTTAAAAAAGCGAGTCGCGTTAAGGAAAATTTTACGGGTTCGGTTTAGGTTTTCATCATCCAGTTTGCGCTGGAGTTTTTCAGAGCGGTTCCTTCCCTCTGTTTGACGCCTCCCTGTTAACTTTCGAGAGCCGTTTGCTTGACGGCTCTTTTTTCTTTTCTGGGGCAGGCGATCGCCGGAACCAAATTGCGTTAAGGCTAGTTGCAACTCCTCGGCGGCCCGTGATGACGGGATGGCCAAAAACGCATAGACTGCGCCCGAAGAATCCAGAGTGTTCGAGGAGTGCCCGTGGACGATATGAAGTCCCCCAGCGATGCCGTCGCATTGACACCCAGGCTGCTGACATCGGGCGGGTTCGATCTGCTCTATCGCGAGGGCATGACCCTGATCGAGGAGGTCGCGGCCTATCTCGACGGCGAGGGGCGGGGCGAGAGCAAAGGGCTCAGCAGGGATGCCGCTTTCCTCTATGCCACCGAGAGCATGCGGCTGACCACGCGGCTGATGCAGCTTGCCTCATGGTTGTTGCTGCAGCGCGCCGTCAACGAGGGCGAGATATCGCCTGAACAGGCGCGCAGTGAAAAATCCAAGGTCAAGTTCTCGGCGCTGCCCTCCGATCGCGGTGGTCCGGGCTGGGATGACATTCCCGAAACCATGAAAGCCTATATCGCCAAGGGCGATCGGCTGTTCGAGCGCGTCGTCAAGTTCGATCGTATCGAGCGTGGAGAGGATTTGCCCCCCGAGCCGGAAGGCGAAAATGCCTTGTCGGCCCAGATGGACCGACTCAAGGCGGCTTTCGGCGGTCGCTAAGCTGGCAGGCGAAAACAAAAAGCCCGGCGCGATTGGCCGGGCTTTTGTCTTAAAAGTGTTGGATTGTTACGAACCCAGGATGCCCTTGAACTTTTCCTTGAAGCGCGACACGCGGCCGCCACGGTCGACGAGCTTGCCCTGACCGCCGGTCCAGGCCGGGTGAGTCGTGGGGTCGATGTCGAGGGTCAGCTTGTCGCCTTCCTTGCCGTAGGTCGAACGGGTCTGGTATTCGGTCCCGTCGGTCATCGCTACGGTGATGAAGTGGTAGTCGGGGTGGATGTCTTTTTTCATTGGATCGGGCCCTAAATCAAACGGGCGCTACCGCGCCCAGACGAAACGTCTCGCAAATTCGTTGGCGGCCTTTTACAGAATGCAGCGCCACAGCGCAAGGGGCGGCATGAAGGCACATCGGCGGCATGCAAACTTGCCCCGAGGCCGGTCAGGGACTATCTAGGCCCAAACAGGAATAACCCGCCATGTCGGAAACCGCTGCCAATCCCACCCCAAACGATGCCGAAAGCGAAGTGCCGCGTCTCAAGGCCGGCGCCCAGGCGTCCTCGCTCAAGCCGTTGAGCCGGCTTATGCCGTATCTGGGGCGCTATCCCTTGCGGCTGGTGCTGACGCTGGCCTTTCTTTTGATCGCGGCGATTGCTTCTCTGTCGATTCCCTATTTCGCCGGCAGTTTCATCGACGAAGGGTTCGTTACTGAAAATTTCGAGATCGTTTCCTCCTATGCGTGGCTGATTATCGTCATCGGCGCGGTCATGGCGATTTCGGCGGGGGCGCGATTTTATCTGATCTCGGTGATCGGCGAACGGGTGATCGCCGATTTGCGCCAGGACGTTTTCAACCATTTGCTGACCCTTGATGCGACGTTTTTCGACGTCAACCGGGTGGGCGAGTTGACCTCGCGTCTCAACGCCGACGTTGCTGTGATCCGCAGCGCAGTGGGATCGTCCGCGTCGCTGGCGCTGCGCTCGCTGATCCTGATGATCGGTGCGCTGTTGATGATGTTTTTGACCAATTTCCAGCTTGCGCTGGGGGTTATCGTGGTCATTCCCATCATCGTGTTCCCGCTCGTTGCCATGGGGCGGCGGATGAAAAACGTGTCACGGGTGACCCAGGATACGTTGGCCGATCTTTCGGCCATGGTTACCGAGACGCTGTCCTCGGTCAAAACCGTCAAGTCCTTCGTGCAGGAGGAAAGCCAGCAACAGCTTTTCCAGGGCTATGCGGAAACCACCTATCGGGCCGAGCTCAAGCGGCTTCTGACGCGCTCGCTGCTCATCGGGATTGTGATGTTTGTCACCATGTCGGCGCTGGTGGTGCTGGTCTGGCTGGGCAGCCAGGCCGTGTTTGCGGGGATGATCAGTGTTGGCGAGGTCGTCCAGTTCGCCATCTATGCGGTGATTGCCACAAGTGCGCTCACCAATATGAGCGACCTGTTTGGCACGCTCCAGCAAGTGTCGGGGGCCACCGAGCGGCTGATCGAATTGCTCGATACGCGCTCGAGCCTGCCGATCCGTCCCGATCCGGTGGCCATGCCTGTGCCGCCATTGGGCAAGGTGGCGTTCGAGGGCGTCGATTTCTCCTATATGACGCGCGACGATGCGCCGATCCTCTCGCAATTGTCCTTTGCCGTCGAGCCGGGTGAAACCGTGGCGCTTGTCGGCGCGTCGGGAGCAGGAAAATCGACGGTTTTTGCGCTGTTGCAGCGGTTCTACGACGTCAATTCGGGCGCCATCATCGTCGACGGTGTCGATGTGCGCGATGCCGATCCGGCCGATCTGCGCCAGCGGTTTGCCTCGGTCGATCAGGAGCCGGTGATCTTTGCCGGCTCGATCACCGATAATATCCGCTTTGCCAAGCCCGATGCCACGATGGCGGAAATTCGCACCGCGGCCGATGCGGCGTTGGTGACCGGGTTTGTCGAAGACCTCCCCAAAGGGTTCGATACGCTGGTGGGCGAGCGCGGTGTCATGCTGTCTGGTGGGCAAAAGCAGCGGGTGGCAATTGCCCGGGCGTTGCTCAAGGATGCGCCGATCCTGTTGCTCGACGAGGCGACGAGCGCACTCGATGCGCAGAGCGAGCATCTCGTCCAGCAGGCGCTCGAACGCCTTATGGAAGGACGGACCACGCTGGTCATTGCCCACCGGCTGGCGACGATCCGCAACGCCGACCGCATCCTGGTGCTCGAAAAAGGGCAGTTGATCGACGAGGGAACGCACGGCCAATTGGTCAAGAAGGGCGGCCGTTACGCCGAGTTGGCCAAGCTCCAGTTCCGGCTCAACGAGGAGGCTCTGGCGGCAGGTTAGAGCGTATCCGGCAAAAGCATGTCCTCGACGCGATCGGGGTTGGAAACGGCTTTTGCGGATTGGGCGCGCGAGAGGCCCGCGCCCTATTGCTCGCGATCGCGTTCGTAGTGTGCCGTGAGCGGGAAGACCGGCAACCAGGCCTCGCGCCGGATCGTCCAGTTCTCATAGATGGGTGTAAAAAGGTCTGGCGTGTCCAGAATGCCCAGATGCACTTCGATCTCGTCGCCCGACCGGGCAAAGACGGACGAGCCGCAGCGCGGACAGAAGTGGCGGCCCTGATAGGCTTGGGTCTGCCCGGCAATACTCACTGCATCCTGGGCGAAGATCGCGGCGGCGTAAAACAACGCGCCGTGATGCTTGCGACAATCGAGGCAATGGCACAGGCCCACCCGGTCAGGTTTGCCGTTGGCGGTGATCTTGACCGCACCGCACAGGCATTGGCCGGTGACCTGCTCCATGGCGAATGTCTCTAGGCCTCGGTCAGCTTGAATTCGATACGCCGGTTGCGGCGGTAGGCCTCGTCGTTGTCGGCAGGGTCAAGAGGGGCATATTCACCGAACCCTGCTGCCACCAGCCGATTGGGCGACACACCCTGTTCGACCAAAAGCTTGGCGACCGAAATAGCGCGCGCCGCCGAAAGCTCCCAGTTCGAAGGGAACTGGGGGGTTGAAATCGGGCGGCGGTCGGTGTGTCCATCGATGCGCAACACCCAGGGAATGTCGGCGGGAATTTCGGTTTCCAGCTCGAGAATGGCATCGGCGAGCGCGCTGATCTGGGATTGTCCCTCGGTGGAAATCTGGGCCTGTCCGGCGTCAAAAAGAACTTCGGACTGGAAGACGAAACGATCGCCAACCACCTGCACGTCGGACCGTCCTTCAAGGATTTCGCGCAAGCGGCCGAAAAAATCCGAGCGGTAGCGCGAAAGGTCCTGCACACGCTGGGCGAGGGCGAGGTTGAGACGGCGCCCCAGATCGGCGATCTGGGTGCGGCTCTCGGTGTCGCGCAGTTCGGACGCCTCCAGTGCCGCTTCGAGGGCACCGATCTGCTGGCGTAACGCGGCAAGCTGCTGGTTGAGCAGGGCGACCTGCGCCTGGGCTTCCGAGGACAGCTCGCGCTCTTCGGACAATTCGGTTTCGAGCCCGGCGATGGTGGAATCATAATCGGCGATGCCATCGCCCAGCCCGGCCAACTGGTCTTGCAGGCTGTCGCGCTCGGCCTCGACGCCGGAAAGCGTTGCCGAGAGCGAGGAAATGGAAAGCTCGAGTTCCTCGGAATTGGCGCGTTCGAGCTGGAGCAGTTCGGTCAACTCGGCAATCTGGGCATTGAGCCGGGACAGTGCCGTGTCGCGGCCAAGGATTTCCTGGTTAAGGAAGAACTGGGCGATCATGAACAGTGAGAGCAGGAAGATGATGACCAGCAACAGGCTCGACAGCGCGTCGACATAGCCGGGCCAGTAGCTGGGGCGTTCAGCAGAAGAGCGTCCGCGGACGAGTGCCATGGGCGAGGGGTCCTAGTTCTGGCCGTCGCGGGGACGGTCATTGTCCTGCAACAGGGTGTCGATCAGCGTCGTGAGACGCTTGTTGACCTCGGCCTGTTCGGCGATGTGGGCGCGCAGATCTTCCTGTTCGGCCCTTATGTGCTTGACCAGCCCGTCGATTCCCTTGGCCAGCTCGGCCATGGCGCGAATGGCGTTCTGGGAGGAGTTCTGGGTCTGCATCGTCGCGCCGAGCCGTTCGAACATCTGCTGCATTTCGGGGCCGGATACGCCGAAATTGTTGGCCTGCATTGTGGCGATGGGATGATCGAGTTCGGTCATCGAACTCATCCAGTCCTCGAGATCGGTATAGAAAGCGTTCTGGGCCTGGCCGGCCTGCAGGTCCAAAAACCCCAGCACCAGAGATCCTGACAGGCCGAACAGCGAGGACGCAAAGGCGATCGACATGCCGCCCAGCGGGGCCTCGAGCCCATCCTTGAGATTGCCGAAGATGTTTGTGGTGTCGCCCGATGTGACGTCGAGGTTCTGAATGACGCCGGAGACGGCGCCCACTGTCTGGAGCAGGCCGTAGAATGTGCCGAGCAGGCCCAGGAAGACCAGCAGGCCGGTAAGATAGCGCGCCGTATCCTTGGCTTCATCGAGCCGGATGCCCACCGAATCAAGGATCGAACGCATGGAAGCGGGGGTAATCACCGTCTCGCCGAGGCGGTCGCGCATGATCGCAGCGACGGGCGCAAGCAGGACGGGCGCGCGGCGCAATTGGCCGGCATTGCCCTCCTGGAGCGAATTGACCCAATTGACCTCGGGGAACAGGCGGATCACCTGCCGGAAGGACAGGATGATGCCGACCAGCAGAACGAACAGGATCATGCCGTTGATGAACGGGTTGGACCAGAACGCGTCGAGCAGTTGCGGCAGAAGGATGATCGCCACCATCGCCACGAGGACGAGGAAAATCACCATCTTGATGAGATAGACCGAAGGATTGGCGAGGCGATACGGGTCGTATGATTGCGTCATAAAGGGCCGGCTCCTGGCAGCGCTGCCGGTCAAGTGACCGGCCAGCGTGTCAAATTTGCGCCAGCTTAGTCAGACCATGGTGACCTGACAATGACTTGAGCGATGGTTAAGGAAAAGTGACCTCTATTTCACCGACTGGATGGCCTTGAGCAGTTCGCGCTGGATAAGCTCGTTGCCGGCGACCACTTCGCCCTTGGCAACCGCATCATTGCCACCGGCAAAGTCGGTCAGGAAGCCGCCGGCTTCCTTGACAACCAGCAGGCCCGGCGCGACGTCCCAGGGCTTCAGGCCCGCTTCCCAGACCCCGTCGAACCGCCCGGCGGCCAGCCATGCCAGATCCATCGAGATCGAGCCAGAGCGCCGGATACCCGAAACGGCGGGGGTGATGTGAGCCAGCTGGCGCAATTGCAATGCGTCGAGCGCCCGGCCCTGCGAGTTGATGCCCGTGCACATGAGCGCTTCGGAAAGATGCTTGCGGCCGGCAACGCGCAGGCGGCGGTTGTTGAGCCAGGCGCCATTGCCCTTTTCGGCGGTGAACAATTCGTCCATCACCGGGTTGTAGATGACCGAGGAGACGATCTCGTCATTGCGTTCGAGCGCGATGGCGACGGCAAAAATGGGCACGCCGTGCAGGAAATTGGTCGTCCCGTCGATGGGGTCGACGATCCAGCGGTGCATACCGTCGGTACCCTTGATTTCCCCGCCTTCTTCCATGAGGAAGGAATAGGTGGGACGGGCCTTCATCAACTCGTCCATGACGACCTTTTCGGAGCGCTTGTCGGCAACCGAAACGTAATCGGCCGGCCCTTTGCGCGAGACCTGCAGGTTTTCGACTTCGCCGAAATCGCGGATCAGGCCCCTGCCGGCTTTCATGGCTGTGTTGACCATGATGTTCATCAGCGCTGAGCGAGCCATGATAGTATCCTTTACGCTTGTCTCTGTACCGGCTGGCAGGCGATTGTGCGGTGCTCTCTAGCACGCGCTGCCGTGCAGTCAAAGAAAACACCCTCCCTTGACGGGGAGGGCGGGGAAATTGCGGAGGTGGCCGAAAATCAATCCGCGCGGCGGATATAGGTCACTTCAGTGGTATCGACGATGATCTTCTGGCCGATGCCGACAAAGGGCGGGACCATTGTCTTGACGCCGTTTTCGAGCGTTGCGGGCTTGAAGGAATTGGCCGCCGTCTGGCCCTTGACCACCGGCTCGGTGTCGGTGACTTCGAGGGTCACCTGCGCGGGAAGCTGCACGCCAAGGGGCGTCTCTTCGTACATTTCGACGGTCACCATCATGCCATCCTGAAGGAAGGCGGCGCGCTCGCCGACGAAGTCGGTGGCCAGTTCGATCTGCTCGTAGCTTTCGGTGTTCATGAACACCAGAGCGTCGCCCTGGGCATAAAGATACTGGAAATCGCGCTGTTCGAGCGTCACGCGCTCGACCGTCTCGGCCGAACGGAAGCGTTCGTTGAGCTTGGTGGTGCCCTGAATGGCCTTGAGTTCGACCTGCGCATAGGCGCCGCCCTTGCCGGGCTTGACGTGATCGACCTTGACCGCGACCCAGAGGCGGTCCTGATGCATGATCACGTTGCCGGGACGGATTTCGTTACCGTTGATCTTCATTGCAAAAAAACTTTTCGTTGCTGCGCCCGCGCGGAAGGGCGCTCAGGGCCGATAATACTGGTGGGCTGGCTTTTGCCCCAGAACGGGGCGGTTTTCAAGCCATAGAACGTTTTGGCCGATCATCGGGAGTCGGTAAGCCCGTCGAGAAGAATGGGCGGGGTATCCAGGGTATTGGGAAGCGAGACCCCGGCGGGGGCCTGCCCGGTATCGGCAGCGGCATTTTCCGAGGGTGGAACGCCGGGCCAATAGCGGGCCCGTTCTTCGGCACGGGCGAGGGTCTCCGGGGCGATGCCGCGCAGCATCTGTTCGAGTGCGTCCTCGGTCAAACCCTGCCTGCGGGCCAGGGTGCGGTACATGGCGGCGGTCTCGATATCTTCGGCGACACCTTCGGCAGCGGCCAGCATCATCGCGTAGCGCACCTGACCCACTGCATTTCCGGCCTCGGCGGCGCGGCCATACCAGCGCGCAGCGCCCTGGGCATCGCGGGTGCCGTCACGGGCACCCATATAGAGCAAGGTTGCGTATTCGACCTGGGCTTCGGGCAGGCCCTGTTCGGCGGCCATTTCGAGGAGATCGAGTGCCCCGGCGGTATCGGGCGCGACCCCGGCGCCCTCGAGCAGCATGATGGCATAGTCATATTGCGCTTCGGGAAGCCCCGCTTCGGCCGCCTCCCCGATCAACTCGGCCGCCTGGACGAGACTGGGTTCGGCATAGGTTCCCTCCACATGGAGCAGGCCCAGATTGTACTTGGCCGCCATATGCCCGCCATCGGCGGCCTTTTGGAACAGCGCGGCGGCGCGTTCGCGATTGCGTGGCACGCCAGTGCCGGTCTGATAGATCATGGCGAGCTGGAACGTCGCCTGAATGTCACCGTTCTGGTCGGCCTGGGCGTACCAGGTGATGGCGCGCGGGATATCCTGTGGCACGCCGAGCCCATTGGCGTGGATTTCCGCGATCAGGGTCTGCGCCACGGCATCGCCGGTCGCGGCGCGACGTTCGGCCAGCCGCAGGGCGGTCAGATAGTAGCCGCGCTGGAAGGCGCCATAGGCCAGATCGACGCCCTCGGGCGGGTTGAGCAGCATGCGCGAGATGTCGAGTGCTTCGTCCATCTGCTGGCTCTGGGCAACGGCTAAGACGGGGGAGAGCGCGATAAGCCCGGCAAGGAGTGTTGCTGACAGTCTCATGTGGCGTCTCCGGGGGCGATCTTGTCCCAGTCGGCCTGCACGAATGCGGCAAATTCGGATTTGAGGCCGGAGAGATCCTGTGAGAGGTCGGCGCAAAAAACCGAGGGCACCTCGAAGGTTTCGGCCCACCAATCGGCCATCTCGCGCCCGTCGACATCGGTGCGGTCGCCAAACATTAAATAGTCGATATCGAGCTCGCCCCGGGTCATGGCCTCGTGTCGCGAGCCGATATCGCCGGTGCCCACGATGAAATCGGGCTTGAGTGCGTCCAACGCTTCGCGCAGTGCCTTGATGCCGCCCGACATGTGCACGCCATCCACATAGGCTTTCCTGACCAGATCGGGCCGGTTGTCGAGCAGTACGGCGCAATTGGTTTTCTGAGCGATTTTGGCCAGCGTCTTTGCACGGTCGGTATAGGCGAAATCGTCCTCCTCGCCAGCCTTGAGCAACAGCGCCGCAGCCGGCACGCGTGCCAAAGTCGCTTCGAGCCGTTCAACATCGATCTCCGGCTCTGCAATCAGGAATATTTCTGCCATGGTGCCCCAGTCGTTTCGCTCCCCTTTGCCGCCAAACAATGACAAAAAAAGGGACGCTGCGTCGATACAGCGTCCCTTTGCGTATGGGAAGACTATTCGGCAGTACGATGCCAGCGCTTTTCCGGCCTTGCCGCCGGAAAAACCGTTCAGGCCGCCCTGTCGAGTTCGGGAGCCCACCGGCCCAGCGAGGCCAGCGAATTCATCCTGGCGCGGTGGATGAACGCGCGGCGTCCAGCTTCGACATTTTCGGCCTTGCCGCCCCAGGTCTGAAGCGCTTCGGCCTGCAAAGCACGGCCGTAGGAAAAGGTCAGCGCCCAGGGCAGCTTGCCGATATTGTGCATGGCCGAGAGATTGGCGCTGGCCTGTTCGGAGGTCTGGCCGCCCGAAAGGAAAGCGATACCGGGAACGATGGAGGGCACAGTGGCCTTCAGCGTCCGTACCGTGCGTTCGGCGACCTCTTCGATGGAGACCTTGGGGCCGTTGACGCCGGGGATCACCATGTTGGGTTTCAAGATCATCCCATCGAGCGCCACACCGGCCATGCGCAGCTGTTCGAAGACTTCGCCGAGCGTGTCGGTGGTGACTTTTTCGCAGGTTTCGATCGTGTGGTTGCCGGGCTTGCCGTCGGCCAGTACTTCGGGTTCGACGATCGGCACGATGCCCGCTTCCTGGCAGAGCGCCGCATAGCGGGCGAGGGCATGGGCGTTGGCGTGGACCGAAGCGCGGGTGGGCTTGTTTTCGCCGATGCCGATGACGCCGCGCCATTTGGCAAAGGCGGCGCCGATCCGTGCGTATTCGGCGAGGCGGTCGCGCAGGCCATCGAGGCCTTCGGTCACCGTCTCATCGATATAGCCGGGCATGGGCTTGGCGCCGGTATCGACCTTGATGCCGGGCAGGCAGTTGGTGGCGCGGAGCATGTCGACGAAGGGCGTGCCATCGGCGGCTGATTGGCGGATCGTTTCGTCAAACAGGATGACGCCGGAAATATAGTCGGTCATCGCTTCGGTGGCGCCGAACAGCATCTCGCGATAGTCGCGACGATTTGTTTCGGTCGATTCCAGGGAGATGGAATCGAAGCGTTTCTTGATGGTGCCGGTCGATTCGTCGGCGGCCAGGATGCCCTTGCCGGGCGCAACGAGCTGGTTGGCGATCTCGCTCAGTCGAGACATCGGACGCTAAACCCCATGGATGTGAATGTGGGGCTAAAATACCCGAACGTCACGGTCACAATCGATTAGACGTTCGGGTATAGAACGAAGGGATTAGGCGGGCGTTGTCTGTTTACTCAACGGGGTTTGAGTGCATCCACGCCCGGAAGCGGTTTGCCTTCCATCCATTCGAGAAAGGCGCCACCGGCAGTCGAGACATAGGTGAAGCTGTCCTTGACCCCGGCATGGGCCAGGGCCGCGACGGTATCGCCACCACCCGCGACCGAAGTCAGAAGCCCTTTTTTGGTGCGTTCGGCGGTGTATTTGGCAATCTCGACGGTTGCCGTGTCGAATGGATGCATCTCGAAGGCACCCAGTGGGCCGTTCCAGACGACGGTTTTGGCTTCGTTGATCGCGGTCTTGATCTTTTCGACCGATTGCGGCCCGGCGTCGAGCACCATGCCGTCCTTGTCGATGGCGTCGAGCCCATAAACGCGGCTTGGCGTATCGGCCTTGAAATGCCAGGCGACGACGCCGTCGATAGGCAGGATGATGGCGCAGCGGGCTTCTTCGGCCTTGTCCATTATGCGCAGCGCGGTTTCCTTGAGGTCGCGTTCGCACAGCGATTTGCCCACGTCATAGCCCAGCGCGTAGATGAAGGTGTTGGCCATGCCGCCGCCGATCACCAGCGCCTCGACCCGTGTGACGAGATTTTCGAGCAGGTCGATCTTGGTGGAGACCTTGGCGCCGCCGACGATGGCGATGACCGGCTTTGCCGGATTGCCCAGCCCGGCTTCGAGCGCCTTGAGTTCGGCTTCCATGGCACGGCCGGCGGCGGCGGGCAGGGCGTGCGCCAGGCCTTCGGTCGAGGCATGGGCGCGGTGGGCCGCCGAAAAGGCATCGTTGACATAGAGGTCACCCAGCGAAGCCATGGTGGCGACCAGTTCGGGATCGTTGGCCTCCTCGCCGGGATGGAAGCGGGTGTTTTCCATGAGCACCACCGAACCGGCTTCGGCGCTTTGAATCACCTTCTTTGCATCGGAGATATCGGACCAGTCGGTGGACGCGAAATGGACCGGCTTGCCGATGATCTTGTGCAGGGCGCTCACCACCACCTTGAGGCTCATGTCGGGATCGACCTTGCCCTTGGGGCGTCCGAAATGGGCAAGAAGGATTGGCAAACCGCCCTTGTTGGCGATCTCCTGGATGGTGTGGGCCACACGCTCGACGCGGGTGGCGTCGCTCACCTTGCCATCCTTGACGGGCACGTTGAGGTCGACGCGGACAAGCACGCGTTTCCCGTCGAGGTCGAAATCGTCAAGGGTCTTGAAGGCGGCAGTCATGGTCGCATCCATCCGGTCTGGAATTCGAAAGGTCCCCTCGGCCATCACAGTGGCTCAAGGGCGGGCGATAGGCAAGAAAAAGGCGCTCCGAACGGAGCGCCCTTCGATTGGCAATCGTTGGGCTCAGAGCACCTTGCCAAACGCCACGGCGGTGTCGCTCATGCGGTTGGAGAACCCCCATTCATTGTCGTACCAGGACAGGATACGCACGAAAGTGCCTTCCATGACCTTGGTCTGGTCCATGTGAAAGATCGAGGAATGGGGATCGTGGTTGAAATCGGTCGACACCAGCTTTTCGTTGGTAAATCCCAGGATACCCTTGAGCTTGCCCTCGGCAGCGGTCTTGATCGCCGTGTTGATTTCCTCGACCGAAGTTGTCCTTTTGGCGATGAACTTGAAGTCCACCACCGACACATTGGGGGTCGGCACGCGGATCGAGGTGCCGTCGAGCTTACCATTGAGTTCGGGCAACACCAGGCCCACGGCCTTGGCGGCGCCCGTGGTGGTGGGGATCATCGAGAGCGCCGCGGCGCGACCGCGATAGAGATCCTTGTGCATGGTGTCGAGCGTGGGCTGGTCACCGGTGTAGGAGTGGATCGTGGTCATGAAGCCTTTTTCGATGCCCACGGCTTCATTGAGGACATAGGCGACCGGGGCCAGGCAGTTGGTGGTGCACGAGGCGTTCGAGATCACCGAATGCTCGGGCGAAAGCTTGTCGTGGTTGACGCCATAGACCACCGTCAGGTCCGCGCCTTCGGCGGGTGCCGAAACGATCACTTTCTTGGCGCCGGCTTCGAGATGGGCCGAGGCCTTTTCCTTGGAGGTAAAAATGCCCGTGCATTCCATCACGATATCGACGCCCATCTCCCCATGAGGCAGTTCGGCAGGATTGCGTACGGCAGTCACCTTGATCGGGCCACGGCCCACGTCGATCGTATCGCCTGAAACCGTCACGGTGCCGGGAAAGCGGCCATGCACCGAATCGTAGCGGATCAGGTGGGCATTGGTTTCCACCGGCCCGAGGTCGTTGATGGCAACGACCTCGATGTCGGTGCGGCCGGATTCGATGATGGCGCGCAGGACGTTGCGGCCGATGCGGCCAAATCCGTTGATGGCGACGCGGACGGTCATGGAGCTACTCCTTGAGTATGGATATGCCGAACGGGAGGAAAAAGGGGCGCTGAACACGCCCCTCGGGATTTGAAAGTCTCTTAAAGTTGGGCTTTGGCCGCTTCAACAGCGGCTTTGGTTGTAATACCGAAGTGGTTGTAGAGCGCGTTGATCTCGCCCGAGGCACCGAACCCGGTCATGCCGACAAAGCGGCCCTTCTCGCCGAGGAATTTGGACCACCCCATCTCGATGCCCGCCTCGATGGCGACGCGGGCCCGCGCCTTGCCAAACACCGTACGCTTGTAATCTTCGGACTGGGCCCAAAACAATTCCATCGAAGGCACCGATACCGCGCGGGCCGAAATGCCCTCGTCGGTCAGCTCCTTGGCGGCTTCGACGGCAAGCTGGGTTTCCGAGCCGGTGCCGAAGATGACGACGTCGGCGTCCTTGTCACCCCAGATCGAATACGCGCCGCGCAGGCACTGGTTGTCTTTGGAGTATTCGGTGCGCAATGCCGGCAGGTTCTGGCGCGAAAGCGCGAGCACCGAAGGCTGCTTGAAGCGTTCGAGGGCGATTTCCCAGCATTCGGCCGCTTCCATGGCGTCGGCGGGGCGGAAGACCAGAAGGCCGGGGATGGCCCTGAGGGCTGCCAGATGTTCGACCGGCTGATGGGTCGGCCCGTCTTCGCCCAGACCGATGGAATCATGGGTCATGACGAGCCCGACCCGGATGCCCATCAGGGCGGCAAGCCGGATCGAAGGGCGGCAGTAGTCGGTAAAGGTCAGAAAGGTGCCGCCATAGGGGTAGAGCCCGCCATGGAGCGCAATTCCGTTCATGGCCGAAACCATGCCGTGCTCGCGGATACCGTAATGGACATAGCGGCCCGAATAATCGTTGGCGGTCAGCGGCAGGGTCTGGGAGGTATTGGTATTGTTCGAGCCGGTCAGATCGGCCGAACCACCGAGGGTTTCGGGCATGGCGCCATTGATGACTTCGAGCGCCTTCTGGGAGGAGGCGCGGGTGGCGAGCTTGGGCTTTTCCTCGGCGAGCTTGTGCTTGTAGCTGGCCATCGCCGTCTTGAGCGCTTCAGGCAGATCGCCGCGCATGCGGCGCTCGAATTCGCCCTTGGTCTCGGCATCTGCGGCATTGAGGCGTTCGGTCCAGGCGCTGCGCGCCTTGGTGCCGCGGTTGCCCGCAAGCCGCCAGGCGTCCATCAAATCTTCGGGCACCTCGAACGGGCCGTATTTCCAGCCGAGCTCGGCCTTGGCCAGTGCAATTTCGTCGGTTCCGAGCGGGGAGCCGTGCGCCTTGGCGGTGCCGGCCTTGTTGGGCGAACCGAAGCCGATCGTGGTCTTGGCGGCAATGAGCGTCGGCTTGTCGGACTTCTGGGCGTCCTTTAGTGCCTTTTCGATCTGGTCGGGATCGTGACCGTCGATTTCCATCGTGTTCCAGCCGACAGCCTTGAAGCGGGCGATCTGGTCGGTGGAATCGGCCATCGAGACCTTGCCGTCGATGGTGATGTCGTTGTTGTCCCAGATGACGATAAGCTTGTTGAGTTTCAGATGCCCGGCCAGCGAGATCGATTCCTGGGAAATGCCTTCCATAAGGCACCCGTCACCGGCATAGACGTAGGTGAAATGGTTGACCAGATCATCGCCGTATTCGGCGTTGAGATGGGCTTCGGCGATCGCCATGCCGACCGAATTGCCAAGGCCCTGGCCCAGCGGCCCCGTGGTGGTTTCGATGCCATCGGCGTGGCCGTATTCGGGATGGCCGGCAGTCTTGTAACCGAGCTGGCGGAAATTTTTGATGTCGTCGAGCGTCATGTCCTCGTAGCCCAGAAGGTAAAGCGAGGAATAAAGCAGCATCGAACCGTGGCCCGCCGAGAGCACGAACCGGTCACGGTCCGGCCAGTGGGGGGCCTTGGGGTCGAATTTCATGATCTTGGTGAACAGCACGGTGGCGATGTCGGCGCCGCCCATGGGCAGTCCCGGATGGCCGGAATTGGCGGCCTGCACGGCGTCCATGGAAAGGGCGCGAATGGCATTGGCCATGGCATCGTGTTTGGCTCTGTCTGTCATGATATCCCGAAGCGTTCGACGTTAGGAAAAATGGCGATGCGGCGGTCCGCACGAGACGGCCCGGTCGCGCGAGGCAGACACATAACAGGTCCGGTTAACGAGTCAATGTCGGGGCCGTCTTGCCCGGGGGGTGGCGCCCTTGCCATTTCCGCCACTTTTGGGGTTATTGTGGGCACCAGAGGCAATGGATTCGAAGGACGCGCCCAAAGTGACATCGCCATCGACCGGAGAGAGCTTTACCACAGCCATCGAACGGCTCGACCGGGCGCTCAACCGGCTCGACACATCGGTCCGCTCGCTGTCGGGACGGCTGCGCACATCGTCCCAGCTTCAGGCCGACAGCCAGCGGCTGGCCGGAGACCTCGACCGGGCCAATGCGCGGGCCGAACGGCTCGACCAGGCCGCCGAGACGGTTTCCAGGCGCATCGAGGAGGCGATGACCAGCGTGCGTTCAGTGCTCGAAGAGGGAGATGCCCGTGGCTGAAGTCAGCGTCGAAATCAATGGCCGCAAATACCGCATGGCGTGCGAGGACGGGCAGGAAACCCACCTCTCGTCGCTGGCCACCCGATTCAACAGCTATATCGACGATTACAAGGGCACGTTCGGCGAGATCGGCGATAACCGGCTTACGGTCATGGCCGGAATTGCGGTGGTCGATGAGCTTGTCGAGGCCGAGCGCAAGCTCGAGCAGCTGCGGGGCGAACTGCAGACGGTGACCAAGGCGGGCAACGACGTGGCCGCCGAGGCCGAAACCATGGAAAGCAAGTTCGCCGCCAAGCTGGCCGATGTCGCCCGCCGTATCGAATCGATCGCAACCGCCGTCGACGCTGCCGGTCAGGAGCCTCAGGGCAACTCGTGAGCGATCGGGCACAGTCGCCGGCGTGTACTGCGTGCAACGGCTTGGACGGGTTTAAGGCCCTTGCCCGTCAGGGCAGCACGAATGGCAGGTCGGTATCGCCTGTCTTTTCGCCAAACCGGGTGATCAGCGCGTGGACCTGACCGCGGTGGTGGGTCTGGTGATTGAAGATCTGCATGATGAGCAGCGCGCGCGGCTTTGACATGTCACGTCCGACCGCCCCGCTGTGCCAGGACAGATCGCCTGCGATCTCTTCGGGTGTCATGGCATCGGCCCATTCGATCAGGACCTGGTCGAGGTCCTGCCGCTGTGCCCACAGACTGTTGAAGTCCTCGATCATGGTTGCGCTGCGTGCAATTGGCACGTCCGGTGCCTGCGCGGCGCCGAAGCGGGAAAGCCAGATGCGGTCGGCCCAGTAGAGATGAGACAGCGTGCCGTGGATCGATTTCCAGAAAGCCCCCTCGTCTGAGCGGCGCTGAGCATCGGAAAGCCGCAGCGCAGCGCCATAAACGCGGCGGTTGAGTTCGGCATTGTAGCGCGCCATGGTG
>NZ_CAXAXY010000062.1:0-17767 GCF_963972885.1 uncultured Pelagibacterium sp.
CCTGCACTAGAGCGTGTCCAGCAAAAGCATGTCCTCGACGCGATCGGGGATGGAAGCGGTTTTGCGGTTCGGACACGCGACAAAACAAAGGCTTAGAGCCAAGGATTTGATTCAATCAAATCCTGGACGGCTCTAAAAGCGCGGCGAACGGCCCTGGTAGCCTTGCTGTTCCGCCTTTTCCAGCGCCGCCTGACGCTGGGTTGCCGTGCGCTGCCCGGAAATGTCGCTGCCCGCTTCCTTCTCGAGCCGCAGATAGGGCACGATGGCAAGAAGCGATATGGCGGCGATCACGAAAAAGGCCGTGTGAAAATCGTCAACGCCCAGCGGCTGGCCGCGCAGATGGCTCGAAACCTCCAGCACACCGCCGGCTGTGGCGACAGCAAGCGCCGTCGCGATCGGGCGCATGACGGCATGAATGGCGGTTGCCGGCCCGGCCTCGTCCTCGTCGATATCGGCAAAGGCCAGCGCATTCTGGCCGGTAAAATAGAGCGAGCGAACAATGCCCACGACAAAAATCACCACCATCATCACGATGATCGGGGTCTGGGGTACGAAAGTGCCCTTGATGGCCAGGCCCAGGGCAGACAGCACACCGGCTGTCATAAGGGCGGTGCGAAACCCGATGCGCTGATAAATCGGCTTGGCGATGAATTTCATGCACAGGGCGCCGATGGCGCCGACAAACGTGATCATTCCCGATTCGAACGGGGTATAGCCGAAACCGACCTGCAGCATGAGCGGCAGCAGAAAAGGGGTTGCCCCCGCGCCGATCAGAAAAAGCGACGTGCCGGCAATGACCGCCCTGTAGGACGGATGCACGAAAAGCCGTGGGTCAAGCAGCGGATGCTCGATCCGCAGCGCGTATGGCACGTAGATGACGGCCGCGGCGATGCCAACGGCCGTGGAAACCAGAGCAACCCAAAGCGGCAGCACGGGCATCGAAAGCAGGGAGAGCCCGAAAACGATCCCGGAAAAGGCGATGGCCGAAAGAAAGAACCCGGGAAAATCCATGGGCCGTTGGGTGGCGGACTCCACGTGGGGCAGGTATTTGGTGATGAGAATCACACCGGCCAGCCCGATCGGTACGTTGATGATGAAGATCCAGTGCCAGGACAAAAACGTGGTCAGGAACCCGCCGACCGGAGGGCCGAGCGTGGGGCCGATCAGGGCCGGAATGGTCAGCCACGCCATGGCGTTGACCAGATCCTTGCGTTCGGTGGTGCGCAACAGGATGAGGCGGGCAAGCGGGCTCATCATCGCCCCGCCCATGCCTTTGAGGAATCGCGCAATGATGAATTCAGGCAACGATCCGGAAAAGGCGCAGGCGATCGATCCCGCGATAAACACCAAAATTGCCGCACGGAAAACCGTCTTGGCGCCGAACTTGTCGGCCAGCCACGCGCTGATCGGAATGAAGATGGCAAGGGCCACGAAATAGGCGGTAAACGCCAGCTTCAGAGCGACCGGCGTCGTGCCGATATCGGCCGCAATGGCTGGCAGCGAGGTGGCGATGACTGTCGCGTCCATGTTTTCCATAAACAGGGCGACCGCCAGGATGAGCGGGATCAGACGGGACAATAAACCGGACCGAGGCTGGATATTTTTCTTGTTGGCCGCATCATTGCCGCTAAGGCTGAGCGTGACAATGCGTAGAAAGGATAAATTCCACCAGGCGAACCTTTCACCGCTCCCGCGCGTTGACGCAGCGGGTTTCTCCGATCGGGCAGGCACAATGACTCAACGTCGCTTCCATCTCGTCCTCAATGTAAACTCCGGTACCGTTCAGGCGCTGGGGGTGACGTCCGACACGCTTCGGGCGATGTTCGCCGCACACGGGTTGGAGGTCACCATTGACGCCGATCCTCAGACCGAACTGTCCGATCGCATCCGCAACGCGATCGAAAGTGATGCCGATACGATCATTGCCGCCGGAGGTGACGGCACGGTGACGGCCCTTGCCACCGCGATTATTCATTCCGACAAGAACCTGGCCATTCTGCCGCTCGGCACGGCCAACCTGCTGGCGCGCGACCTGGGCATGCCCCTTGATCTGGACGAGGCGATAGAGGCTTTGCGCGATGTGGAACCGCTTGCCATCGACGTTTCGGAAGTCAACGGCACGATTTTCCTGCACAAGGCCGTCATCGGCGTCATTCCCGAGCTCGCTGCCGGTCGGGAATACATCCGGGGGCAGGGCATGGGTGCCAAGATCGGCTTCATGCGCTATTTCTACCGTCGCATTTCGCGGGCCCGTCGGCTGGCGCTGGAGATCGCAACCGGCGACGGCCAGTCCAGAATTGAACGCGTACAGGCCATCGCTGTGGCCACCAACGCCTATGATGAAGGGCTGGGACGGTTTTTCCATCGCGATAAACTCGATACAGGGCTGCTCACCATCTATGTCCTGCGTCACCTCCGGATCGGCGACGTGTTCAGGCTCGCCACCGGCATGCTGGCCGGCCATTGGCGCGACTATGAAGCGCTTGATATATCGACGGCCCGTTCGGTAACCATACGCACCAAAAAGCCAAGGCTTCAGCTGATGATAGACGGAGAAGTGCAATCCATGGAGGCCCCCTTGGAATTCAAGATCTACCCCCGCGCCCTCTCGGTTCTGGCGCCGCTCCGGGCCATCAAGGAAGAGATGGCCGACGAACAGGCCGAAGCAGTCGCGCAGCCAGGAGCCACGGGGCAGCCCGCCTGATGCGACTTGTCCACCTCTCCGACCTGCATTTCGGTCATCACGACGACAGCGTCGTTGCCTCGATGGCCGCTGAAATTGCGGCCCAGAAGCCAGAGCTCATTGTTGTCTCGGGAGATTTCACCCAGATCGGCACAGCCGCAGAGTTTGCCCGCGCTCGCGACTTTCTCGATCGGTTGCCCGCCCCCTTTATCTCGGTCCCCGGCAATCACGATGTCCCCGAGCGCAATCTCATCAAGCGCTTCGTGAACCCATACGGCCACTACCGCCGATATATCGACAACGAACTCGAACCGTTTCTGCATCGCGACGGCGTTGCGCTGGCCGGGCTCAAGACGTCCCGGCGCGCCAATTTTCATTCGCTCAACTGGTCCGATGGTGCGATCAGCAAGACGCAGCTCCAACGTCTTGAGACCCGATTTGCCGAGGTGCCGGCCGACACCGTCAAGATCGTGATCGCCCATCATCCCCTGCTGCACCCCGAAGAGCCCATGGCGCGGCACCAGAACAGGGTGCGCCGCGCCGACAGGGCTCTGAAGGTCTTCTCGCGCATTGGTGTGCGGCTGGTGCTCTCGGGCCATTTTCACATGTCCTATGTTCGCCGCCATGCCCATGCGGGCGAGGTGCGCGCGGCCGTTCCCAGCGGACCGCGCGAAAGCAGCGAAGGCCATATCCTGGTCGCCCAGGCCGCCTCGACGACATCGACCCGGCTGCGGGGAGAACCCAACGCCTACAACCTCATCGATATCGATGGGCAGGAAATCACCATAACGGTGCGCGAGTGGCTGGGAGACGGTTGGACCACGCGCGAGAAGGCGCGGGAAGCCGCTTGAAGCGGACGCTCGATCTGCGCACCGGCGAGCCGGTCTGGCAGACGGGACGCCACGCCCGCTGAAAAAACGAACCGAACGGGTCTCCACGGCCCTCACAGGTCGAATCGATCCCGATGCGGATATTTTCGCGCTCTGAACAGCCCGCGGCAATTGGGCTGGCCCAGGTGCCACACCGGACGTTTTTTGTGCAAATGGGGGCCGTGCTGGCTGCGCATACGCCTTAAAAGAGCTTTTATCGCGTTGACAAGTGGCGGTGTTCCCCGTTTATCGGGCAACTTCGCACCAATTCCCGAGAGGCTTCATGCGGCTCGTTTTTGTAATCCCCGCCTACAATGAAGAGGCAATGATCGGTCAGTGCCTCGACGCGGTGATGGCCGAAATCAAGCGCAGCGGACACCCCGCCGACGTGGTCGTTGTCGACAACGCCTCCACTGACCGGACCGGCGAGATCGCCGCGAGCTATGCCGGTGTGCGGGTCGTCAAGGAAACCAACAAGGGCCTCGTGCATGCCCGTCACGCCGGTTTCGTCGCCTCGGAAGGCTATGACCTGGTCGCCAATATCGACGCCGATACCATGGTCCCGGAAGGCTGGCTGACCACGGTTTTTGACGAATTCGAAGCCCATCCCAAGCTCGTCTGCGTGTCCGGTCCCTATCACTACTACGACCTCAAGCGCAGCCAACTGGCCCTGGTCGAGGTGTTCTACGCCTTCACCTACTGCACTTACATCCTGAGTCGGTTCATCCTGCGCGTCGGATCGGTGATCCACGGCGGCAATTTCGTTTTCCGCCGCGAGGCCTGGGAACAGACCGGTGGCTATGACCGCTCCATCACCTTCTACGGCGAGGACACCGACGTCGCCGTGCGGCTCTCCAAGATCGGTCCGGTCAAATGGACCCACAAGCTGCGCATGAACACATCGGGCCGCAGGATCGAGAAGGAAGGCATCATCCGGACCGGTCTGGTCTATGCCAAGAACTTCTTTTCCATGACGTTTCGCGGCAAGCCGGCGACGGTCGACTATCAGGATATCCGCGAATAGCCCGCGCCTGCGCAAAAAAATCTATACCCCCGTGTCGGGATCGGCGAAGCTGGTCCGTCTTAACCCTGAGGGCGCAGATGCGCTTCGGGAACAATTGAGGACGACACAATGACCAAGATGATTTTCGTGAACCTGCCGGTTCGGGATCTTGCAGCGGCCACAAGCTTTTACGAGGCGATCGGCTGCACCAAAAATGCCGACTTCTCCAGCGATGAAGTCTCTTCGATGATGTGGTCGGATGCGATCACCTTCATGTTGCTCACGCACGACTATTTCTCCACCTTCACGACCAGGCCGATTGCCGACGCCCATGCCGCGGCCGGCGCGTTGATCGCGCTGTCCTGTGACAGCCGTGAGGCGGTCGATGCGATTACCGAAGCGGCCGGCAAGGCGGGCGGCAAAGCCGACATCCGCGAGCCCCAGGACTTGGGCTTCATGTATGGCCGTGCATTCGAAGATCCCGATGGCAATATCTTCGAGCCGGTCTGGATGAACATGGAAGAGGCCTCCGGCGCACAATAGGGAGGTTCGATATGTCCGAGACCACCGAGATAAGCTGTGGGTGCGGCAAAGCTGCACTGACACTGCACCAGGGCCCGTTCATTGCCACGGAATGCCATTGCACAAGCTGCCGCACGGCAGGTGAAGCTCTCGCCGAGCTGCCGCTGGCCCGTCCAATGATCGGCCAGAACGGGGGTACCCATTTTGTCCTCTACCGCAAGGACCGGGTGACGTTTTCAAAAGGGCTGGACGTGCTGGTCGCCTACCGCATCAAGCCGGACTCCCCGACCCGTCGTGTCGTCGCCTCATGCTGCAATACGCCGATTTTCCTGGAATTCCAGAATGGTCACTGGCTTAGTCTCTACGGCAGCCTGTGGCCGGATGGCGCGGTGCCACCAGCCGATTTGCGGACCGTCGTTGCCGATCGCGAGGGTCTGCCTCCGCTCGACGACGCCATTCCCGCAGGCAAGCTCCAGACTGCAAGATTTTACGCCCGGCTGCTCGGAGCCTGGATTGCGATGGGGTTCAAGTCGCCGACCATTGAGCTGTCGCATCCCGACCGGGCGATTTCAGATATTGCTGCATAGCTTGCGGATCAGGGCCGGTGCGGTCGGCAGGGCAGCTAGATTCAGCAAAAGCACGTCCTCGACGCGATCGGGGATGGAAACGGTTTGGCGGTTCGAACACGCGACAAAACAAGGGTTTAGAGCCAAGGATTTGATTCAGGCAAATCCTGAACGGCTCTAAGCCTCCTGCAGTTCCCCTAGAATCGTCGGGATAAGCTCGCTGACCGTCGGGTGAATGTGCATGGTGTTTTTCAGATCGGCATAGGCCATGCCGGACTGGATGGCATCGAGCAGAACATGGATGGCTTCATCGCCTCCGACGCCGAAAATCGCCCCGCCGATGATCCTGTTGCTGTCGGCATCGACGACGACCTTCATGTAGCCGACGCTTTCGCCTTTTTCTTTGGCACGCGCGACACGCGTCATGGGACGCTGGCCGACAAGCACCCGATGGTCGCGTTTTTTGGCCTCGGCAACAGTCAGGCCGGCCCGTCCCAGCGGCGGGTCGGTGTAAAGCGCATAGGCGTCGGTCCGCATTTCGACCGAACGATCCGCTCCTTCGAGATTGTCTGCCACGATCTCGTAATCATTGTAGGCCGTGTGGGTGAAGGCGCCCCGTCCGTTGCAATCGCCCACCGCCCAGATACCCTCGACCGAGGTCTCAAGGCGTTCATTGGTGATGATATAGCCGCGATCATTGGTTGCGATGCCGGTCTTGTCGAGCCCGAGATCGTCGGTGTTGGGCTGGCGCCCGATCGCCACGAGTACATGCGAACCGGTAATTTCCGGGGCACCCGCCGTACAGTTGACCTTGACGACCGGGCCGTCCTCGGACCGCGAGAACGCGATACAATCGGCATTGAGCCTGATGTCGATGCCCTCAGCCGTCAGAATCTCGGCGACGGTCTGCGAGGCGTCTTCATCCTCGCGTTTGAGCAGCCGGTCCCCGCGCTCGACAACGGTCACCTTGCTGCCGAACCGGGCAAACATCTGCGCAAATTCCAGCCCGATATAGCCCCCGCCCACAACCACGAGGTGGCGCGGAACCTCGGCCAATGCGAGAATGGAGCTGTTGGTCAGGATGTCGATATCATCGATTCCCGGATAGTCGGGGATGACCGCCCGCCCGCCGACATTGAGAAAAATGCGCGGTGCCTCCAGCGTGCGCTCGCCGACCGTAATCGTGTGGTCGGCGACAAAGCGGGCATGGCCCTCGATAAGCGTGAGGTTTTCTGTTCCGGTCAGCCAATCGTTCAGCCCCGAGCGGGATGCTTGGA
The DNA here is from genome assembly GCF_963972885.1 of uncultured Pelagibacterium sp. Classification (NCBI taxonomy): domain Bacteria; kingdom Pseudomonadati; phylum Pseudomonadota; class Alphaproteobacteria; order Hyphomicrobiales; family Devosiaceae; genus Pelagibacterium; species uncultured Pelagibacterium sp. The sequence continues at coordinate 6,921 of NZ_CAXAXY010000062.1, forward strand.
CGATCCCGTCCTTGCGGCCCATCACCGCCGCCATATCGATGGAAACGGGGCCTGAAAGCGTCACTCCGTAATCGGCAGCCCGCCGGGCCATGTGGGCGACATAGGCGCTTGCCACCATCGTTTTGGTCGGTGTGCAACCGGTATTGACGCAGGTCCCGCCCAAAAGCTTGCGCTCGATCAGTGCAACCTTCTGGCCCTGGCCGGCCAAACGCGCGGCAAGCGAGGGCCCGGCCTGACCCGCTCCGACGACAATGGCGTCGAACCGCTCCGTCATGCCGCCAGCCACACGACGAGAAGTGCCAGAATCACTGCAATCGCGTCCTCGAGCAGCGCGATCGGCCGGTCATTGCCGCCATTGGTTGCCACGAGGCGCTTGCGGGCTTCATAACCGCCCAGCGTGCCGATGATAGCACCGACGACCCCGGCAATCGCTCCGCCGATCCACATGCCCGATGGCAGCCCCAGCTCGCCGCCGGCCAGAGCGCCCATGACGATCCGGGCGCCGAACTGAACAGGCACCTTGCGGCTCGGGGTCTGCGGCAATTGGTCGGTCACAAGTTCTCCCAGCGCCGCCAGCGTGAAGATCGCAACGGCAAGCGGGTGCCCCAGAAAGGCGAACGGCGTGGCCGAAAGATCGATCCACCCCAGAAAGGCCGCCCAACTCAGCGCGGCAGCAGGCGTCATCGCCCGCAGCCCCGCCACAATACCAAGTACCAGAGAAAAGAGGAAGATCATGTCCATGCCCTCAAATTGAAGTGTCGAGATTAACACTTGTCCCGAGGCGAAGCGAGATAGAACCGCTTCCCCCACTTCCCAAACCCTCCGCTCGGTGTTAATGACCCTCGCCAACCCAAAGCCGGTGCGAGTCTACCTCCCGCATCGGCCAAGCGGACAATGCGGACGGGACGGATCGGTCATAAAGCCGACGACGCGTCACGCTAAACCATCGACATTCATCCGTTCTACGATGAAGGGCACGAAAGGGGCTGGCCTTGGCGAAGATTATTTCCTCCATCACTGGTGATTCCGCACTGACATTTGACGACGTGCTGCTCCAGCCCGCCCGTTCGGACGTGCTGCCCACAGACGTCGACATCAGGAGCTATGTCACAAAGGACATAGCGCTCAATCTGCCGATCCTCTCCTCGGCCATGGATACGGTCACCGAGGCCAATATGGCCATTGCCATGGCACAGGCCGGTGGCATGGGCGTCATCCATCGCAACCTCACACCCGAGCAGCAGGCCGAACAGGTCAAGCAGGTCAAGCATTTCGAATCCGGCATGGTGGTCAATCCCATTACCATCGGCCCCGATGCGACTCTGGCCGATGCCTATGCACTCATGGACCGCTACAAGATTTCCGGCATCCCCGTGGTCGCCAATGGCGGCACCGGCGGGCGCAACAACGGCAAGCTGGTGGGTATCCTCACCAACCGCGACGTGCGCTTCGCCTCAAACGACCGCCACAAGATCTCCGATCTCATGACCCGCGATCAGCTCATCACGGTGCGCGAGGGCGTAAGTCAGGAAGAAGCCAAGCGGCTTCTCCATCAGCACCGCATCGAAAAGCTGCTGGTTGTCGACGAGCACAACAACTGCATCGGGTTGATCACCGTCAAGGATATGGAAAAGGCCCAGCTTCACCCCTCCGCAATCAAGGACGCCCACGGCCGGCTCCGGGTTGCCGCAGCCTCGACCACGGGCGATCAGGGGTTCGAGCGCTCCATGGCGCTGATCGATGCTGGCGTCGATCTTCTGGTCATCGATACCGCCCACGGCCATTCGGTCCGCGTCGCCGAGGCCGTCGAACGCGTCAAGCGCCAATCCAATTCCACCCGCATCGTCGCCGGCAATGTCGCCACGGCCGAGGCCACCAAAGCCCTGATCGATGCCGGCGCGGATTCGATCAAGGTCGGCATCGGCCCCGGCTCGATCTGCACCACCCGCATCGTAGCCGGTGTGGGCGTGCCCCAGCTTGCCGCGGTCATGGGCTGTGCCGAAGAGGCCGACAAGCAGGGCGTTCCGGTCATCGCCGATGGCGGCATCAAGTTTTCGGGCGATCTGGCCAAGGCGCTGGCCGGTGGCGCATCGGTTGCCATGGTCGGCTCGCTCCTTGCCGGCACCGACGAAAGCCCCGGCGAAGTCTATCTCTACCAGGGGCGCTCTTATAAATCCTATCGCGGCATGGGCTCGGTCGGCGCCATGGCGCGTGGTTCGGCCGATCGCTATTTCCAGCAGGAAGTCAGCGATCAGATGAAGCTGGTGCCCGAAGGGATCGAAGGCGCCGTGCCCTACAAGGGCCAGGCCGGTGCCGTCTTGCATCAGCTTGCCGGCGGCTTGCGCGCCGCCATGGGCTATACCGGCTCGAAAGATCTCGAAACGTTCCGGCGCGAAGCGACGTTCGTCAAGATAAGCTCCGCAGCACTGGGCGAAAGCCACGTCCATGACGTGACGATCACCCGCGAGAGCCCCAACTATCGCGGAAAGTAGCCCCATGAGTCTGGCCATCCTGCTGATCCTGCTTGCGCTGTGGACGCAGGGTGCGCTGACGATATTCTTGTTGTTCATCCTCGGCCGGCGGCGGCTGCCGCTGGTCGCGGACAAAAAGATCGCCGTGCGTGACATCGCGCTCGACACCAGCCCCTGGCCCGAAGATGCCCAGAAGGCGTCCAATGCCTTCAATAACCAGTTCCAGCTTCCGGTGCTGTTTGCCATCGGCATCGCGATCACGCTCTATCTTGGCGCGGGCTGGCCTGAAGTGGTCTTGGCCTGGGCGTTCGTTGCCAGCCGGATCGTCCATGCGACGATCCATGTCACCTCCAACCATGTCTATCGGCGATTTTCCGCCTATGTCGTGGGGTTCTGTATTCTCATTGCACTTTGGATTGCGATCCTTGTGCGTCTCGTCCTCGCATTTCAAACGGTCTGACCTATGGCTCTGGCAACGCGTATCGATACTATTTTCGTTCCGGCTCTGGATACCGACAGTGCTGCCAAATGGTATGCGCGCATGTTTTCAATGACCGAGATTTTCCGCTCGGGCGGTTACATCGGCTTGCGGTTTGACGAGGGGGAAGCAAAGGCAACCGCTTTGACGCTGATTCCGGTCGATACGATCAGCAATCCTTATGTCGCCTTCAATCTCTTCAGCCCTGATCCTGAGGCGCTCCGAAACGCACTGATCGCGGATGGCAGGGAAGTCACCGAGATTCATCAACAGCCGTCAATGCGGTGGTTCGACTTCGTTGATATCTCCGGTGTTCGCGTCAATGTCTGTTCGTTTGGCGAGGCCAACTGATGCGTCTTCCCGGACGAATGGCCGCCGCCATCGAAGTGCTCGCCGATATGGAAGCGCGCAAGCGGCCCGCTTCCGAAGCCCTCAAGGGCTGGGCGCTCGACCACCGTTTTGCCGGGGCGGGCGATCGCGCCGCCATTGGCAACCTGGTTTACGATGCGCTGCGCAAGCGGGCCAGCCATGCCTGGCGCATGGGTGAGGATACCCCGCGTGCGCTGATCCTTTCGGTTGCGGTCAACGACTGGAATCAGGACATTAACGTCCTCAATCAGGACTTCAGCGCTGACAAGTTCGCGCCGGAATCGATTTCCGAGGCCGAGGCGCTAAAGCTTTCATCCGATTCAGCTTTTGCCGATGCGCCCGATCACATCAAAGCCGATGTGCCCGAGTGGCTGGCCGAGCCGCTCGCCCGTAATTTTGGCAGCGATTGGGCCGAACAGGGCAGGGGCATGACCACCCGCCCACCGCTCGACATGCGCGTCAACCGGCTCAAATCCGAGCGCACCCGGGTGGAAAAATCCCTGTCCCGCTTCGCCCCTCAACCCACCGCCATTGCGCCCGACGGACTGCGTCTGCCCTCCGGTCCCAACGATGCGCGCACTGCCAACGTTCAGGCCGACGAGGGCTATCAGAAGGGCTGGTTCGAAATTCAGGACGAAGGCAGCCAGGTCGTGACATTGCTGGCCGGCGCCAGGATGGGCGAGCAGGTGCTCGATCTTTGCGCCGGGGCAGGCGGCAAAACGCTCGCTCTTGCCGCCGCCATGGGCAACACCGGGCAGATCTTTGCCTATGATGCCCAGCGCACACGGCTCGCCCCGATTCATGAGCGCCTAAAGCGCAATGGCGTGCGCAACGCGCAGGTGCGTAATCCCGATCCGGGAGCGCTGGACGATCTGGTGGGCAAGATGGATCGCGTGGTCATCGATGCCCCCTGTACGGGCACGGGGACGTGGCGGCGTCGGCCTGACACCAAGTGGAAGCTCACGCCGGCCCAACTCGAAGCGCGCATGGTCGATCAGGTCCAGGTGCTCGATGAGGCCGTGCGCTTTCTCAAACCGGGTGGCGAACTCGTTTACATAACCTGTTCGATCCTGCCGCAGGAAAACGACGATCAGATTGCAGCATTTCTCGCGCGCCACGACGGTTTCGCCCCGGTTCCGCTCTCCGAACGCTGGGACACGCTTTTCCCCGATGCGCCGAAACTTTTGAGCACGAACCCAAACACGGTTACACTCACCCCTGCCGCGACCGACACCGACGGCTTTTTCTGCGCGGTGCTCAAGAGGGGGTAGGGGCCATGGCAAGCCGGTGGATCGTGATTGTCTTCGGGTCTGTCCTGCTGCTCGCCGCCTTGGCCATAGTTGGCATTGCTGCCCTGTTCCTGGTCTCGGGATCGGCTGACGACATCCGCTACGATTTCGTGTCGCCCTCCGGCCAGGTCGATCTCTATCTGATCGAGACCTGCGAACGCGGAGGCTGCACCCATCAGGCCATTATCGAGATGCCGGGGCTGCAGGGTGAGCCGATCCAGATACGCTGCGGTCTCGATATCGAGGCCACCGAGCCAACCTTCGGATCGCTCGATGTGAACTGGACCTCCGACGAGCGCGGCGTCCTGATCTCCTTTGCCGGTGCAGACGGCACGGAGCAGTCGATTTCCATGGATCTCGACCGAGATTGCAATCTCTGAACGGCGTAAAATTCCGTCCGGGTGAAACTAAATCGGATTGGGCCCCGTTTATGCAGGCATGACACATGCAGCAACATCGATCGACGTCAAAAAACCGCGTGCGCTCATTGCGTTGGCGGCCTTTCTTGTCGTCGTCATCGGCGTGGGAGCCCTCATCGGAACCCAGACCGCTCCGGGCGCCTGGTATGCAGGGCTGGAAAAGCCCGTCTTCAATCCGCCTAATTGGGTATTTGGCCCGGTCTGGTTCGCGCTTTACGTCATGATCGCCATAGCTGGATGGCGCACATTTCTCGCTGCACCACTGAGTGTCGGCATGGGCCTGTGGGTTGGCCAGATGCTCCTGAACTGGGTGTGGTCGCCCGCGTTTTTCGCGGCCGAAAACCTGTGGCTGGCCATGGCGATTATAATACCGATGCTCGCCGCGATCATCGCCTTTATCGTTAACAGATGGACCCGAGATAGGGCTTCGGCGCTCCTTTTCGTGCCTTATGCCGCGTGGGTCGGTTTTGCAACTTTATTGAACGCTTCGCTCATCGTGCTGAATACGTAAGTACTATTCCTGCGCGTATGATTTATACAAAGTAAAATTCAATATAAAATTTGAATAAAACTGCCCCACCGAACTTATCAATAGTCAAATTTGATAGCGGCATCCTTTCGGGATGTTGCCAGGAACCCAAACACAATTTCTAGTTGAGAAGGCTGTCAGGTCCATAGAGTCTGGCATCGAGGACGGCGCGGTCGATTATGTTCGCGCCATCGCGCACCAACTCAACATTTCGCACCATCACCTCCATCGCACGTTTGCGGCGGCGGTCGGCGAACCTCCCGGTGCTTACCGGAGGCGCATAAGCATGCATGCTGTCGCCCTCCGGCTGCAATGGTCCCACGAGCCGATCGGTCGCATCGGCTATGCTGTGGGCTATGCAAGCCAGGCAGCCCTGACCCGGGTGTTTGAAAGGTTTTTCGGCATACTTCCGGGCCGCTACAGAACATCTTACGGCAGGGAGCGTCTTGCGGTGCCCCCGGTCCAGAGCGGCCAGTTCATTCGTGTCGATGATGGTGTACCCCTGTTGCTGCTCGCCAAGCGTTATCGAGGCCATGCTGAACATATCGATAGTTTTTGGGATGATTTTCTCACCCGTTTCCGCGCGGTGATCGACCGGCACTCCAGGCCATTGCGCCGGGTGGGATTGATCTACAACGATTGGCGGGCCGATCCCGACAACCGTGTTCGATATGATTGCTGCGTGGTTGTCAGCGACGTGGAGGCCATGGATATGCGAAATCCGCCGGCCGGACTGCATCTCGTGCTCAGCCGGGAGCGCGAATACGCCGGATATCGCTTCGAGGCGGGAGCCTACGACCGCCGGCAGGCCTATATCGATGTCGGCGACAATCTGTTTTACCGCCGCTCCCTCGCGGTCACCGAAGACCCCGCAATCGAGCTTTACGACGAAGCCGGATCCGGAAAAACGACGCTGCTCTATGCAGTTGAGTAGTGAATCTCACATTAACGTGGGTTAAAAATAGCGCCCCATATCAACTGCGGACAAACGCCCTGCTCAAGGTTGAGCATCTTTGGCGTATGTTGCAGGGAATCGAAACACAATTTCTGGTCGAGAAGGCCGTCAGGTCGATAGAATCGGGCATCGATGACGGCGCTGTCGAATACATCCGCGCCATAGCGCGCCAACTCGATATTTCTCACCATCACCTTCACCGCACATTCGCCATCGCCGTGGGAGAGCCTCCCGGTGCGTATCGGCGGCGGGTGAGTATGCATGCGGCGGCTCTGCGGCTGCAATGGTCGCGCGAACCGATCGGCCGTATCGGATATGCCGTGGGCTATGCGAGCCAGGCCGCGTTCACGCGCGTGTTCGACCGGTTTTTCGGGATTCTTCCAGGGCGCTACAGGGCCGCTTACGGGCGCGAGCGGACGGCGGTTGCCCCGATCAAACACGCTCAATTCGTCCAGGTGGACGACGGCATGCCGCTCCTGCTTCTGGCCACGCGCTATCGGGGCTATTCAGAGGACATCGATGGCTTCTGGGACGATTTCCTGATGCGGTTCGGTGATGTCATCGCCCGCTACTCCGATCCTCTGCAGCGGGTAGGGCTGATCTACAATGACTGGCGCGCCGATCCGGACGGTCTCGTGCGCTACGATTGCTGTGTGGTCGTCAATCGCGTCGATGCCGTCGATATGCGCGAAGCGCCCGATGGATTGCACCTCATTCTCAGCCGTGAGCGCGAATATGCCGGATACCGCTTTCCCGCCCAATCATACGATCGCCGCCAAAGCTATGTCGATGTCGGCGACAGCCTGTTTTACCGGCGATCCATGGCAGTAACCGAAGATCCCGCCATTGAGCTGTTCGACACGGCCGGAAACGGAGAAACAACGCTACTATATGCAGTTGAGTAGGGTAAACCTCACGTTAAAATCAGGTAAAAATTGCCACCCATATCAACTACGAGCAAACGTCGTCCTCAACGTTGAGCAATACTGGATTCGTTCAGTTTTTAAAGCTCGGCCCAATGAACTGCTGTCGGGCGTATATGGAGGCAAGATATGCGTAAATTTCTTACTGGAGTCTCAATTTCCCTCGTAATGACTTTGGCAATGGCGCCCAGCGTCCAGGCCGGATCGTTGCTGGGGATCATTGGAGACAAGGACAGCGAGTCTCTCATTACGATTGGCCGAGGCGAATCCGGTGACAACGGGCTTGTCAATGTTGGTGTTGGTGGTGGTGACGGCAATGTCCTCGACGCCAATGTCGGCGGCGAGGAGCGGGATCTGGTGAACGCCAACGTCAGCGCCGGCAATGGCCGTGGACTCGACGTTGATGCCGGTCTCCTCGATGACAATGTGACTGCCAATGTCGGCGTCGGCGGCGACGACATCCTCGACGTTGATGTCGGTATCGGCGGCAATGGTGGCAACGGCGGTAATGGTGGAAACGGCGGCAACGGCGGCAATGGTGGAAACGGCGGCAATGGTGGCAACGGCGGAAACGGCGGTGTCAACGGCGGCGGTAACAACAACAACAACAACAACGGCAGCCGCTTCGCCACCAATGACCCCAGCTGCATGGGCGTCGATCCCTACACCCTGATCCAGATGTTCGAGCAATCGACCCTGTCGGGTTGGGACAACGCCAGCAACATCCAGATTCAGGCGCTGCGGGTCTGCCCCGATATCCGCGAATTTGTTGCCGATTACTTTGAGAACAGCGGCAAGTATCAGCAATTGCAGGGGCTTGTGCGGTCCGATCCGCTCGTCGCAGCTTCTCTGAGCCGGTCGAACTACGACGCGGGCCGCGTGCTTGGCGTCACCCGCCAGTCCTCAAGCCTGACGGTCTTCGTCTTCTAAGCGGCTGTAGCGATCAAAAGGCCACTCGTTGACGAGAGAATCCGCGCATTTCCCCCAATGCGCGGATTTTCATTGTCCGGGATTCGGTTCGCCAGCCCGAAGCGGCGCACAAATAAACCACCCCGGATGCGAGGGACATCCGGGGTGGCTGCAAAAGGCCTGAGGGCATGGGACCGCAACTGGCCTTTTGACCGGGATTGCGCGGAGTGGGACGCTTTGGGGGACCGCGCAGAACCCGTTTTCTCTCGGCGTTCCGGCCCGTTTGCCGTGTGCCGCCGCTTGCCCTATCAACGCCAAAACCGGCAGTGAGTTGCAAAAGGGGTTGCATTATTTGCATCCATCGGGATTGTCGCGTTTCAGGTCGCTCTCCCCATTGCCTGAACGCTCGATTCCAATTAAAGGCTCGCCATGCAGAACGACGCGCCCACCGATACCATCCTCATCGTCGATTTCGGTTCCCAGGTCACCCAGCTCATTGCCCGCCGGGTGCGCGAAACCGGGGTCTATTGCGAAATCCACCCCTTCAGCTCCGCCGCTGACACGCTCGAAGCGCTCAAACCCAAGGGAATCATCCTCTCGGGTGGTCCGGCCAGTGTGATCGAGGACGGCGCACCCCAGGTCGATCGAAAGCTGCTCGATTACGGCGTGCCCATTCTTGGCATCTGCTACGGCCAGCAGGCCCTTTGCGTGGCGCTGGGCGGGGTCGTGGAGCCCGGCTATGTCCGCGAATTCGGACGCGCCGAAGTGCGCATCGAAAAGGACTGTTCGCTTTATGATGGCGTCTGGGAACTCGACCATTCCTATCAGGTGTGGATGAGCCACGGCGACAAGGTTTCCGAAATCCCTGAGGGTTTCGAGGTGGTTGGCACTTCGCCCGGCGCTCCATTTGCCATTATCGCCAATGAGGAGTGCAAATTCTTCGGCGTCCAGTTCCACCCCGAGGTCTATCACACGCCCGATGGCGCCAGGCTGTACGCCAACTTCGTACACCAGATTTGCGGCTGCGATGCCAACTGGACCATGGCCGCCTATCGCGAACAGGCCGTGGCCGCCATCCGCGAACAGGTGGGCGACAAGAAGGTCATTTGCGGGCTGTCGGGCGGCGTTGACTCATCGGTGGCCGCCATCCTGATCCACGAGGCCATCGGCAACCAGTTGACCTGCATTTTCGTCGACCACGGTCTGCTGCGCAAGAACGAGGCCGACGAAGTGGTCTCGATGTTCAGGCATCAGTACAACATTCCGCTCGTCCACGTTGATGCCTCTGATGAATTCATCGGCGAGCTTGAAGGCGTCATCGAGCCCGAGGCCAAGCGCAAGATCATTGGCCGCTTGTTCATCGAGACGTTCGAAAAGGAAGCCGCCAAGATCGGCGGCGTCGAATTTCTCGCCCAGGGCACGCTCTATCCCGACGTCATCGAATCCGTCTCGTTCACCGGTGGTCCCTCGGTCACAATCAAGAGCCATCACAATGTCGGTGGGCTGCCCGAGCGCATGAACATGAAGCTCGTCGAACCGCTCCGTGAACTGTTCAAGGACGAAGTGCGCAAGTTGGGCCGCGAACTGGGCCTGCCCGAACATTTCGTTGGCCGCCATCCATTCCCCGGGCCGGGCCTTGCCATCCGCCTTCCGGGCGGCGTGAGCCGCGAAAAACTCGACATCCTACGCCAGGCCGATGCCATCTATCTTGATGAAATCCGCAAGGCCGGGCTCTACGACACCATCTGGCAGGCCTTCGCCGTGCTGCTGCCGGTCCAGACCGTTGGCGTCATGGGCGACGGCCGCACCTATGAAAGCGTCTGCGCCCTGCGCGCCGTCACATCGGTGGACGGTATGACCGCCGATTTCTACGCTTTCGACATGAATTTCCTCGGCCGCGCCGCGACCCGGATCATCAACGAGGTCAAGGGCATCAACCGCGTCGTCTACGACGTGACCTCAAAGCCCCCGGGCACCATCGAGTGGGAATAAAAAAACGGCGACCGGACCCCATCGGTCCGGCCGCCGAATTGTTGCCTATTGCGCGGCGGCGCGCTTGGGCAAGACCCAGTTGGGCCGCGGGAAATGGCACGTATAGCCATTCGGATTGCGCTCCAGATAATCCTGGTGCTCGGGCTCGGCCTCCCAGAAATCGCCCGCGGGCTCGACCTCTGTTACCGCCTTGCCCGGCCACAGTCCGGAAGCATCGACATCGGCGATTGTGTCCAGCGCGGTCTGCTTCTGGGCTTCACTCGTAAAATAGATCGCTGAGCGATAGCTGGTTCCCAGATCATTACCCTGCCGGTTCTTGGTGGAGGGGTCGTGAATCTGGAAGAAGAATTCCAGCAGTTCGCGATAGCTGATCCGGCTCGGGTCGAACGTGATATCGATGGCCTCGGCATGGGTGCCGTGGTTGCGATAGGTCGCGTTGGGCACGTCGCCGCCGGAATAGCCGCAGCGCGTCGAGATGATGTCCTCCTGGGTGAGCGGTTTGTCGAGCGTCAG
>NZ_CAXAXY010000063.1:0-17685 GCF_963972885.1 uncultured Pelagibacterium sp.
TGTTGGCGAGGAGATTTCCGGCGATGGCAATGTCGGTTTGCAGATGCAGGCCCACGGCCGCGGTCAGGCCCTGCCCGCTCCACCCGGCCGTTGCGCCGGTGCGGTCCATGACGATCAACTGCCGCCGGTCGCGTTCGGAATCGGCGGTGGTCAGCGCATAGACCACGGCCTCGGCGCCCTGCCCGGCGTCCAGCGCCGCCAGCCCGTCAAAGGCATAAAGCGGGTTGGTGTAGCCTTGCGTTGCCAACGCCCCCACCCCGGCCCGCGCGTGCGGCACCAACGAGCCGACGGCCGGCCCGCCCGTCGCCGTTGCGACACCGAACGAACCGTTTGTACGGTCATGGGCGAGAATTGAGAACGTCATGGGCAGTTTTTCTCCCTGATTGAATTTATAGCGATAAATGTATTGCCATGTCCATTTATGCTGATAAATTCATTAGGAGACCAGCGCCTCCAAGGCAAGCTCCGGGGGCCAAGTCAGAACCGGGCAACGATCCGGAATACGTAATTAAGTCGTCGCGTTCCCGAACCGAAAAAGTGGGAGCCACTTTTTCTCGGAACGCCAGAAGCTGCCAAATCGCGTTCCCGAACCGGAAAAGTGGGGGCCACTTTTTCTGGGAACGCTCCAAAGGAGAGGTTATCATGAAGAAGCTTTTAGCCGGGGCCGCAATCGCCGTGCTCATGGCCGCATCGCCGGTTGTTGCACAGACCCCGCCCAATGTCCTGATCGTGGGCCAGATCGCCGAGCCCCAGACGCTCGATCCGCAGGTTTCCACCGCGGCCAACGATTTCCGCATTCTGACCAACATGTTTGAAGGCCTTGTGCGCTTTGCCGAAGGCACGCTCGAAGTCGAGCCGGCCCTGGCGACGGACTGGACCATTTCCGATGACGGGCTGGTCTATACCTTCACTCTGCGCGAGGGCGTCACCTTCCACGATGGCACCCCGTTCAACGCCGAGGCGGTCAAGTTCACCTTCGATCGCATGCTCGACGAGGAACACCCCTATTACGATACCGGCCCCTTCCCGCTTTCGTTCAATTTTGCGGACGTGACCTCGGTCGAGGTGCTCGACGAGTACACCGTCGAATTTACCCTGGGCACCCCGTTCGCGCCGTTCATGACCAATCTCGCCACCAACACCGGCGTCATCGTGTCCCCGACCGCCGTTGCCGAATATGGCGAGGATTTCGGGCGCAATCCGGTGGGCACCGGCCCGTTCAAATTCGAGGAATGGCAGTCCAACACCCGGGTCGTGGTTTCACGCAACGAGGATTATTGGGGCGATCCGGCCGGCATGGAAACCGTGGTCTTCCGCCCGATCACGGACGCCAACACCCGCGTTGCCGAAATGCTTTCGGGCGGCATCGACATCATGGTGGAAGTGCCCCCCGACAACGTATCGATGTTCGCCGAGGACCCCAGCTTTACTGTTTATGACGCCGTTGGTCCGCACACATGGTACGTGATGCTCAACGCCAAGGAAGGCCCGTTTGCCGATCCGCTGGTGCGCCAGGCCGCCAACTACGCGGTCAACAAGGAAACGCTGGTCAACGACGTGCTTTCGGGCACTGCCGACGTATCCGCCGGCCCCATCCCCCCGGCTTTCGCCTGGGCCTATAACGATGCCGTCGAGCCCTACCCCTACGATCCGGAAATGGCCGAGCAGCTGCTCGAAGAATCCGGGGTCGAAGATCTTTCGGTCACCTTCTATGTCACCGAAGGCGGCTCGGGCATGCTCGATCCCATCCCGATGGGCACGGCGATCCAGGCCGATCTCGAAGCCGTCGGGTTCGATGTCGAAATCGAGACCTATGAGTGGAACACCTTCCTTGCGAACGTGAACCCGGGTCTCGAAGGCAAGGCGGACATGGCCGAAATGGCCTGGATGACCACCGATCCCGATACCCTCCCCTTCCTCACCCTGCGCACCGCCGCATGGCCGGAAGACGGCGGGTTCAATTCGAGCTATTATTCCAATGTCGATGTCGACGAAATGCTCGATCAGGCCCGCATGGAAACCGATCCGGAAACCCGCGCCGCGCTCTATCGCGACGTCCAGCAGGTCGTTCACGATGATGCGCCCTGGATCTTCGTTGCCAACTGGAAGCAGAACGCGGTCTCCACGGCCAATGTGCAAGGCTTTGAACTCCAGCCGGACTTCAACCTGCTCCTGCGGACCGTGACCAAGCAGTAGCGGCCTTGGGGGTGGGGCTGCCGGCCAGGCGCTTGCGGCCCCGCCCCACCGCTCCGCTCACCCACCAATGTCATCCCGGGCAAGACCCGGGACCCAGTACCCGGCAGCCTTCGTGCTAATCCACAAGCGCTGCCGCATACTGGACCCCGGCTCAGGGCCGGGGTGACCAAGGGGGGCATAACGCACCGCTCGCTTCCCCAACGAAACGAGCCCCCGCCGCAAAAGAGGAAATGCAGACATGCCCGGCTATATCCTCAAACGCCTCGTCTCGGCCATTCCCGTCATCATTGGGCTGTCGGTGATCGTGTTCGGCATCATGGCGCTGATCCCCGGCGATCCGGCGCTGGCCATTCTGGGCTCATATGCCACCCCCGAAAACGTCGCCCGCATCAATCGCGAACTTGGGCTGGACCGCCCGGTCTGGGAGCAGTATTTCGTCTGGGTGGGGAATCTGGTGCAGGGCGATTTCGGGCGCTCGTTCATCCTCAACCGCCCGGTGATCGATGAAGTGCTCGAACGCTTTGGCGCAACGCTGATCCTGGCCGGTGCCTCGCTGGTGCTGTGCTCGATCCTGGGCATTTTCGCCGGGGTGGTTTCCGCCGTCCGCCAGTTCGGCTGGACCGACCGGATCGTTACCTTTTTTGTCCTGATCGGCATTTCCACCCCCGCCTTCTGGTTGGGGCTGATCTTCATTCTGCTGTTTGCCGTGCAATGGCGCGTGCTGCCCGCTTCGGGCATGTACGCGGTCTATGGCGGAGGCGACCTGCCCGACCTTCTGATCCATCTGATTTTGCCCGCCACCACGCTGGCCATCGTCGCCACGGGCGTCATCGCACGTCTCACGCGGGCGGCGATGCTCGAAGTGCTGCGCCAGGATTTCGTCCGCACCGCCCGCGCCAAGGGCCTCAATGAACGCGCGGTGATCTACCGCCATGCCTTCAAGGCCGCGCTGGTTTCGATCATTCCGGTGATCGGCATTCAGGCCGGGTTCGTCATGGGCGGGGCGGTCTATATCGAGACCGTGTTCCAGTGGCCGGGCATCGGGGCGATGCTGGTCAACGCCATTTCCACCCGCGACATCCTTCTGGTGCAGGGCGGCGTGCTGGTGGTTGCCGTCACATACGTGCTCATCAATCTTCTCGCCGACGTGGCGCAGGCCGTTCTGGACCCGAGGCTCAAGACATGACCCAGGCAATCGCGACCGCAGACAATGCGCCTTCGTCGGCCCGGCTCTCAAGCTGGAGCCTGTTGCTCAACAACCGGCTGGCAGCCGGCGGGCTCGTCGTTCTCGTTCTGATCGGCGCCATTGCGCTCCTCGCCCCGCTCCTGCCCATCCCCGACCCTGACGCCACCCTGCCCGCCAACCGGCTGCAGCCGATCTTTTCGGATGGCCATTTTCTGGGCACCGACCATCTGGGCCGCGATATTCTCGCCCGGCTCATCTGGGGTTCGCGGGTCTCGATTGCCGTGGGGCTATCCGCCACGCTGATTGCGGCGCTGATCGGCTCGCTGATCGGGCTGGTTTCGGGTTACGCGCGGGGCATCACCGACAACATATTGATGCGCGGCATCGATATGCTGATGGCCTTTCCCTATATCCTGCTCGCCCTGGCCATCGTTGCCGTGCTCGGGCCGGGGCTGCTCAATGCGCTTTACGCCATTGCCGTCGTCAATATCCCCTTCTTTGCCCGTAACGTTCGCGGCATCACCGTGGGGCTGGCCAGCCGCGAATTTGTCGATGCGGCCCGGCTTTCGGGCAAATCGCATACGGCGATCCTGTTTTCCGAAGTGCTGCCCAACGTGTTGCCGGTCATCGTCATCACAATGTCGACGACCGTGGGCTGGATGATCCTTGAAACCGCAGGGCTGTCCTTCCTCGGGCTCGGCGCGCAACCGCCCCAGTCCGATCTGGGCTCCATGCTGGGCGAGGGCCGGCGCCTGCTGTTTAATGCGCCCCATGTGTCGATCATTCCCGGGTTGATGATCTTTGCCATCGTCATGAGCATCAACCTGCTGGGCGATGGCGTCCGCGACGTGCTCGATCCGCGCCTGCGGGCCGGCGATCTGACCCGCCCGCTTTCGGTAACGCGGATCGAGCGCAAAAAGGCTGCCGAGCCCCAGGACAAGGCAACTGCCATTCTCGACGTCCACAATCTCGAAACCAGCTTTCAGCGCGGCCGGGCCACCATCCCGGCGGTCAAGGACATCTCCTTTACCCTCAACAAGGGCGAATGCATGGGGCTGATCGGGGAGTCCGGGTCGGGCAAGTCCGTCACTGCCCTGTCGCTGCTCGGGCTTGTCGCCTCTCCGCCGGGCATCATCACCGGGGGTTCGGTATCCATCGAGGGCGAGGACGTGTTCTCGCGGTCCGAAAGCGGCATCCGGGCGCTGCGCGGCTCCAAGGTCGCCTATGTGTTTCAGGACCCGTTGACCACGCTTCATCCGCTCTACAGGGTCGGTGAGCAGATCGCCGAAGCCATCACCACCCATCAACCGGTCGGCAAGAGTGAAGCCAAAGAGCGGGCTATCGCTTTGATGGAACAGGTGGGCATCCGCGATGCAGCCGAGCGGGTCGATGCCTTTCCGCACGAAATGAGCGGCGGGCAGCGCCAGCGCATCGGCATTGCCATGGCGCTGGCCAACGATCCTGACGTCATTATCGCCGACGAACCGACAACGGCTCTGGACGTCACCGTCCAGGCCAAAATTCTCGACCTGCTTCAGAATTTGCGCCGCGAACGCGGCATGGCGCTGTTGCTCATCACCCACGATTTCGGGGTTGTCGCCCAGGTGTGCGACCGGGTCGCGGTGATGAAGGACGGCGTCATCGTTGAAAGCGGGACGACGCCGGATGTCCTGCGCGACCCCCAGCACGACTACACCAAAAAGCTCATCGCCTGCGTGCCCGAACTGGGCAAGGGCAAGGATTTCCTCGCCACTGTCCGGCCCCTGTTTGCGGAGGGCAAACCATGAGCAACGCCATCGTCGTAAAAGACCTGGTCAAAACCTTCGGGGGCAACCGCACCCTGTTTGGTGGCAAGAGCCACGCGGTTCAGGCCGTCAAGGGCGTGACGTTCGAGCTCAAACAGGGCGAAACGCTGGCCATCGTGGGCGAAAGCGGATCGGGTAAATCGACAATCGCGCGCATGCTGGTCGGCCTCGAAACACCGACCTCGGGCAGCGTCGAAATCGGCGGCAAAGCCTATGACGCGCTGCAATCGGAAGGCTCGCGGGCCTTCGGGCAGATGATCCAGTATGTGTTTCAGGACCCCGTCGCTTCCTTGAATCCACGCAAGACGATAGACAGGATTCTTGACGTGCCACTCAACCTGTTGCGCGGCTATGATGCCGACAGGCGCAAGGCGCGAAAACGTGACCTGCTCGACGCGGTGCAGATGCCCAAGGACACGCTGGAGCGCTATCCGCACGAATTTTCCGGCGGCCAGGCCCAGCGCATCGCCATTGCCCGCGCCCTGGCGGCGGAAGCGAAAATCATGGTTCTGGACGAACCGGTCTCGGCGCTCGACGTTTCGGTGCAGGCGCAGGTTCTCTTGCTGCTCGACGATCTCAAGCGCGAGTTCGGGCTGTCCTATTTGTTCATCAGCCACGATCTGGCGGTCGTGGAATCGGTCTCGGACCGGGTCGCGGTCATGTATATGGGCGAGATGGTGGAACTGGACACCGCCGAGAAACTGTTTGCCGCACCGGGTCACGACTATACAAGGGAGTTGATTGCCAGCGCGCCCCGGCTGGCCGCAGCCCAATAGTATCATGAACGCCCTAGACACCCCAATCCCCCTCCGCCGCAAGCGCACCGACGAAATCGTCGATGCGATCAAGAAGACCATCATCGAGCACGGGCTGCAGCCGGGAGACCGGCTGCCCCAGGAGCGCGAATTGATGGAGCAGTACACAGCGTCCAAGGGCACGATCCGCGAAGCGCTCAAATCGCTCGAAGTGCAGGGGCTGATCCGCACCCGCACCGGGCCGGGTGGCGGGGCCTTCATCGACACCATGTCGGAAAACCGGGCGATGAGCCTTTTGTCCAACTATCTGTTCGCCAAGACGGTGACGATTGGCGATATCTACGCGCTGCGCAAGGTGCTCGAACCGCTCGTTGCCGTGAGTGCGATGGCCAACATGAACGAAATGGCCTATGAGCGGCTCAATGGCATCATCGCAATCTACGATCATGAGCCTGCCGATGCCCAGGAGCGCTGGGACCAGCGCATGGCCGAACTCGATTTCCACGCCGTGGTGGCAGAATACGCCGACAACGCCCTGCTCGCCTTCACCTGCCGCTTCCTGCAGCGGCTTTTGAAGGATCTGGCCGTCTGTCACGACATCTACGTCCAGCCCAAGCCCGTGTTGCGTGCGCAGGGGATCGAATACCAGCGCAAGATGATCGCCGCCATGCAGGCGGGCAATGCCGACGGGGTTCACAAGATCATGTCGGATCATATGGCCTACGCCGAGCGTTCCATGCTCGACCTGCAGGCCGAGTTGAACGGCGATTTCCTCCACGACCCCGTGGCCCGCGGTGGAACCGAGAAACGCAAAAAGAGCATTAAATGATCGACACCGGATACCTCCAGCGCTGTCTGGAGGACCTCGTCAACACCCCCTCACCGGTCGGGATGACCGAACGCGCCGCCGTCAAGGTCGCGGCCTGGCTCGAGACCATGGGCTATCAGGTCAGCTACACCCGGCGAGGCGTCCTCAGCGTCACCATCGGCAATGGCGAACCGCGACGGGCGCTGGCGGCCCACATCGATACGCTCGGGGCCATGGTCACCGGCTTCCATCCCAATGGCCGCCCGAAGCTGCGCAACACCGGAACATGGGCGGCGCGGTTTGCCGAAGGGGCGCGCTGCACGATCTTTACCGACGCCGGCGAGTTGCGCGGCACGATTCTGCCGCTCAAGGCATCGGGTCATCTGTTCAACACAGAGGTGGATACCCAACCGGCCGATTGGGACAATCTGGAAGTGCGGATCGACGAATTTCCCGAAGCGGACGGAATATTTCCGCAAAGTTCAGCAATGTCGGGTCACCGAGAGCACAAGTCCACACCTTTTGGCGTCAATGTTGGCGATGTTGTCGCCATCGATGCGCAGCCCGAATTCCTCGAAAACGGCTTCATCGTCTCGCGCCATCTCGACGACAAGGCAGGCGTTGCGTGCCTTCTGGCGGCGCTAAAACACTTCTCCGATGACGGCATTTCACCCTCCGTTCCAGCCCAGGTGATGTTCACGATTTCCGAGGAAGTGGGGATCGGGGGAACGCACGGATTTGGTGAGCAGGTTCAAGAACTTGTGGCCGTCGACAACGGCGTAACAGGGCCCGGACAGACCACCCATGACGCCGCCGCAACCATCGCTTTCCGCGATCGGACCGGCCCGTTCGATCTGCCCATCACAAGGCACCTTCTCGCGCTGGCCCAGGCCAATGACATCGCCCATGTCCGCGACACCTTCCGCTCCTACCGCTCCGATAGCGCAGCGGCAATCGATGCGGGCTGGGATCTACGGGTCGGACTGATCTGCTTTTCGCTCGACGCCTCGCATGGCTGGGAGCGTACGCATATCAAGTCATTGGAAGAACTGACGAAATTGATCATCGCCTATATCGGCAGCGAACTGGTTCCCCTGCCCGTCTGAATGGAACGCGCACCGCTTATCCCCGTTATCGCCATATCTGTCATAATGGATGGGCGACCGGTGGTCACGCGCGCGGAATCGAAACAGGAGCAGGGCCCGTTTCCTTTGGGTCTGTTGCGCGGGGCGGGCGGCGCACTGATTTTTGCGCTGCCCATGCTTATGACCATGGAGATGTGGCAGCTTGGCATGACGCTGGACCGCTGGCGTCTGCTTGTTCTGCTTGTCACCGGCTTTCCGTTCATGATGCTGCTTTCGCGCGAGATCGGGTTCGAGAGCACCCGCGACTGGCGCCAGGATCTGCGTGATGTGACCATCGCCTATGGCCTCGGCATAGTCACCAGCGCAGCCGTCATGACCGTTCTGGCCATTTTCGGCAATCCGGCCAGCCTGAGCGAAACGGCGGGCATGATCGCAATTCAGACCTTTCCAGCGGCGCTGGGCGCCATGCTGGCCCGCGGCCAGTTCGGCGACGATTCCGAACCGGCAAAAAGGGACGAAACCTTCAACGGCCAGATGCTCATCATGGCTGCGGGAGCGCTTTTTCTCTCGCTCAACGTGGCGCCAACCGAAGAGATGCAACTTATCTCTTTCCGCATGACGCCGTGGCACGCGCTGGCGCTCATCCCGTTGTCTTTGGCGCTCATGCACGCCTTTGTCTTTGCTGCCTCCTTTGCCGGCGGCAGCGAAATCTCGCCTGAGACGCCGTGGTGGAGCGCGTTCCTGCGCTTTACGGTTTCGGGCTATGCGATGGCGCTGGCAGTCAGCCTGGCCAGCCTGTGGCTGCTCGGCCAGCTCGACGGGATGAGCTTGCAGCGCGCACTGCGCGTCACCGTCGTCCTCGGCTTCCCAGCAGCCATCGGGGCCGCTGCGGCCCGACTGATTCTTTAGGAGCGAAAGATGGCATCTGGCGCGAGACAATCAGGCGAGCGGATCGAATGGATCGCTGCAGCGGCAAGCGCGGTGCTTGTGCTGGCTCTGGCGGGCTTCATTGGCTTTGAGGCCCTGACCCGATCAGGCGGTGAGCCTCGGGTGGAACTCGCACTGGAAGACCGCCTGCCCATCGCAGACGGCCATGTGGCGAAAATCAAGGTCTGCAATCGCGGATATGTCACGATCTCGGATGTGGTGATCGAAGGGGTTGTTGCTCTGGAGAGCGGCGAGACCGAAACGGCCTCGGTCACGCTCGACTACCTTCCCGCGGAAGGCAAAACCGAGGTGGGCCTGGGGTTCTCGCAAGAGATCGATCCGGAGCGGCTCACGCTCCGGATCGCTGGCTATACTTATCCCTGAAGATCTGCCGGCAGCAGGGCGTCGGGGATGTTCTGATAGCTGACGGGCCGCAGAAAACGGCGGATCGAAAGCGTTCCGACCGAGGTATGCCCGAAATTGGTCGAGGCCGGGTATGGGCCGCCATGCACCATGGCATCGGCGACTTCCACGCCGGTCGGGAAACCGTTGGCAAGCACGCGGCCCGCCTTGCGCTCGAGGATGGGCATCAGGGAACGGCCCAAATCGGTATCGCCCGCATCCATGTGGATGGTACAGGTCAACTGCCCCTGCAACGACTTGGCGATCTGGCGCATCTGGTCGGCGTCCTTGACGGTTACGATCAGGCCGAGCGGGCCGAACACTTCTTCGCCGAGGTCGTGGTTGGCCAGCCAGGTGTCGCCATCGGTCTCAAACAGATAGGGTGTGGCGTTGCGCAGGTCGCAGGTCGAAGTCAACAGCTCCTGGACACCCTGTGAGGCGGCAATCCTGTCGCGGCCATCGCGAAATGCCTTGGCAATGCCGTCGGTCAACATTGTTTGGGGGCCGACTTCGGAGAGGGATGCCTTGGCGGTATCGATAAAGCTCCGGGCCTCATCGCCCTCGATCACCACGGCAATGCCGGGATTGGTGCAGAACTGGCCCGCACCCATTGACAGCGACCCGGCCCAGCCCTTGCCCATCTCCTCGGCCCGCGCCTTGAGTGCTTCGGGCAGAACGAACATGGGATTGACCGAGCCCAACTCGCCAAAGAACGGAATGGGTTCGGGACGGGCGGCGCACAGATCGTAAAGCGCCCTGCCCCCACCGAGCGAGCCTGTGAAGCCCACGGCCTTGATATCGGGGTGCTGGACCAGCGCCTGGCCAACCGAACGGTCACCGCCCTGGACCAGCGAAAAGACGCCAGGGTGAAGGTCAAGCTTCTTGCGTGCAGCATCGATTGCCTGCGCGACGATCTCGCCGGTGCCCGGATGAGCGCCATGGCCCTTTACGACAACAGGACAGCCTGCAGCCAAAGCCGCTGCGGTGTCGCCACCGGCAGTGGAGAAGGCCAACGGGAAGTTGGACGCGCCGAACACGGCAACCGGGCCGATGGGACGCTGGACCATTTTCAGGTCAGGGCGCGGCGCGGGCTTGCGGTCGGGCAGCGCCGCATCGTGACGGCGATCGAGATAATCGCTCTTCATAATGTGATCGGCAAACAGGCGCAACTGACCGGTGGTGCGGCCGCGTTCGCCTTCAAGGCGGGCGGCGGGGAGCCCGGTTTCCTGGGAGCCGATTTCGGTGATATCGGCCCCGCGCGCCTCGATCTCGTCGGCGATCAGATTGAGGAACGCCGCACGATCCTTGCGCGACGAATAGCCATAGGACCAGAAGGCCGCTTCGGCGGCCTTTGCGGCTTGATCAACCAGTTCGGGCGTTCCGACCGCGAATTCATGGCTCGGACCCGATGCGGGCTCGGATGCGAAGGTCCCCGCGCCGGAAACCCATTCGCCCGCGATCAGATGCTTGCCGGATGGGGTGAAACTCATGGAAAATCTCCGAAAATGGGGGTGGATGGCGGCTGAAAAACGACCGAGATTAAGTATGATTTATTGTCCGCGGAGCCTTTTTACAACCCCGCAATTCGCGCCAGGTCATAAGTTTCCGCTCAGATACGGGCGGCGGTCCATTCCACGATCTGACGCAGGATGACATCAAGCGCGGTGTTAAGGGCGGCGACGACATTGGCCTGATCGAGTGATGGCGAGGGAACATCGGCGCTGAAGGTCTGACTGGCAATCACCGTGCGGCTGCGGTCGCTGACGAGTTGTATGGCCAATGCCACGCGGGCCATTGCACCGCCGGCACTGGTATCGAGTTCAAAGGCACGGATATCTGTCGACAGGATCACATCGAGCGCGATTGGGTCGGTCGGCCTGCCGATATTGGTGACCCCTGCGTCGCGAAACGATTGCAGCATGCGGGTCTGGACGAGCAGCGGCAGGGTATCGGACCACTGGGACTCGCTAAGGTAGCTGAGAACGCCGCCCGGCTGGCGCACAACGATGCGCTGGGTATCGTATGTCGAAATGGTCGCAGGCTCACGCACAACGATAGTGCGGTTGCTCCGGCGCGGAACAGGGCCGGGAGCACCTGGGGTCAGATCGTAGGTGACGGGCGCGCTTGCGCCCAGACCAAGGCATCCGGCCAGGGTCGAGGTGAGCCCGATGGCAGACATCGAGAGAAAGGCGCGGCGGCCGATTTTATTACGCATCTGGCTCGTCCCTTGTTTAACTTTCTTTATCGCGTTCCCGAACCGGGCCGTTAGTCACGGCGCGAAATCGCGCACGGTTTCTCCACCAAACACCAGTGACTGAGGATTACGCTCGATTTGTTGCATAACGCGGTTGAACAGCTCAAGGCTCCGTACTGCCTCATTGGCGAGGGTGGTATAGGCGCCCAATCCGTTGTTGGTGAAATTTGAAAGTTCCACCGACAGGGCCAGTGTGCGCTCGTCGAGCGCGTTGGCCAGACTTTCAATGGAATTGGCCGCAGTTGAAATGTCGGCGATCACCCGCTGGCCTTCAGGTGAGGCGGCGACGGTATTTAGCGTATCGGACAATTCGCGGATCGAGGTGGCGGCTGCGCTGAAGTCGGCAAACAGCGACTGGCCGTCGTCGGACGCGACCATTCCGTCCACGCGGTCGATGAGTTGGCGCAGCGCTGTTGCCGTGGCACCAAATTCCTCGAACAGCATGCGGCCGTCCTCGGTGGTGATCATGCCGTCGATGCGGGCGATGATGGTATCGGCTCGCTCGGTGGCATTGCCCAGCGTTTCAGTGAAGGTGCGCGTGTTGGTGAGGATCTGATCGACATTGACGGCATTGCTGCCCAGCGCGGTCGAGAAGGAGTCGATATTGTCCATGGCGCGGGCAATGACGTCGGGGTCCACGGCCGCCGAAGCGCGATCGATCAGGTCCAGCGTGCCTTGCAGACCGTCCGAGACGCCCGAAAGGTTGGTGGCCAAGGAGCGGGCATCGTCAAAAAAGCCCTGGATGTTGTCCGTGTTATTGGCGAGCGTCTGGGCGAAGGCACCGACGTCTGCCACCGTCGAGCGAACATCCTCGGGGGGAATGGCCGCCACGATCTCGCGGACCTGAACAGTCAGATCGCGCAATTCGTCGGCAAGCGGACCGATGCGTTCGCTGGTCGCCGTCATTGACGACAGGAAGCCGTCGATACCCTCGGAGTTGGAGGCCAGCGCCGCAGAAAACGATTCAGCATTGGCAATCGTCCGCGAGAGGTTTTCGCGGTTGTCGGAAACCAGAAGCTCCAGCTCGGACAGCGTGGCAGTGGCGCTTTCGAGCGCCGTACTGACATTGGAAACGACGGTGTCGAAGTCCGAGCCCTCGCCTGCCCCCTCAACCAGGCCTGCCAAACCGCTGGACAAATCGTCGATGCTGGCAAGGGTGGAGGTGAGCCGCTCTTCGTTGTCCGCAAAAAAGCTGTCGATGCGCTCGAAGGTGGATTCGGCGTTGGCGATGATGTCGCGCGCGCCTTCCATTATCAGTTGGAAGTCGGACGCCTCGCCCTGCATCACAGCGATCGTCTGGCCCGCCTGTGGTTCGAGCCGCCCCGCTTCAAGCGTGCCGCCGAGAAGCTGAATATTGGCAAAGCCCGTCAGCCCTTGCACCTCGAGTATGGCGCGGGTGTCGTTCATCACCGGAGCGTCTGCTTCCACCGCGATGCGCGCGAGGACCTGGTTGGGGTCCTCGGGATTGATGGAAACCGCTTCGACGGTACCGATCGGAAGGCCATTGAACAGCACATTGGTGCCCGGCGTCAGCCCCGTGACGGCGCCATCGAAGACGATGCGGTAGGCAGCGCGTTCGGTTACCTGTCCGGCGATCGAGAACCAGTAGACAAAGCCCATGAACCCAGCGATGACCAGGGTCACAAAGGCGCCGACGATGGCGTAGTTGGCCTTATTTTCCATCGATCAGGTCTGCTCCAGATGGTGCTCGGCGCGTGGGCCGTGGAAGTAATCGACAAGCCAGGGGTCTTCGGATGCCTGCAACTGGGCGAGCGTGCCCACCTGCAACAGTTTTCCCTGACCCAAAGCGGCGATACGGTCGCAGACTGTAACAAGGCTGTCGAGATCGTGGGTGACCATATAGACGGTAAGCCCGAGCGCCGTCTTGAGGTTCAACACAAGTTCATCGAAGCGGGCCGCGCCGATGGGATCGAGGCCGGCGGTCGGCTCGTCGAGAAAAATGATATCGGGGTCGAGCGCAAGGGCCCGGGCCAGAGCGGCACGCTTTATCATCCCGCCCGACAGTTCGGACGGATATAGGTTTTCCGAATCCGGGCCGAGACCGACGAGATCGATCTTGAAGCGGGCGATTTCGCGGCGCAGCTTCTTTGGGATGTCGAAATGTTCGCGCATCGGAAATTCGACGTTTTCGAGCACGGTCAGCGAGGAAAAAAGCGCGCCCTGCTGGAACAGGACGCCCCAGCGACGCTCTATGGCGACGCGCTGGCTATAGGACAGGCTCGCATAGTCCTCGCCGAACACTTCGATGACGCCGGCGCGTTTGGGCAACAGGCCGATCAAGGCGCGCAGGGTTACCGACTTTCCCGAGCCTGAAGGGCCGATGACGCCAAGCACCTCGCCCTTGCGCACATCGAGGCTAAAGCCGTCGATGACGTTTTGATCGCCAAAGCCGACGACGAGATCGCGGATGGAAATAATGGGATCCGGCGTTGCAGCATCGACCATTGGTCAGACTCCGATGGCCGCAAAGAACATGGCAAACAGCCCATCGGCGACGATGACCAGAAAGATCGACCGCACGACCGAGGCCGTTGTGTGGCGGCCCAGGGATTCCGCGCTGCCCTGCACCTTGAAGCCCTCGTTGGCCGCGACCAGCCCAATGATGACGGCCATGAAAGGCGCCTTGACCATGCCGACAAGGAGAGTTTGCATGTTGAGAGCACCCTGCAACCGGTCGAGAAAGATATCAAAAGGGATGCCGCCATAAACCAGTGCGACGATGGCGGCGCCCACGAGGCCCGAGAGAGCGCCAATGAAAGCCAGGAAGGGCAGGCCGATCAACAGCGCGATCATGCGCGGCAGGATGAGCACCTGATAGGGATCGACGCCCATGACCTTGAGCGCGTCAAGTTCCTCGCGCATCCGCATGGAGCCCAGTTCGGCGGTTATGGCCGAGCCTGATCGTCCGGCGATCATGATAGCGGCAAGCAGGAGCCCCACTTCGCGCAGCATGAGGATGGCAGCGAGATCGACGACATAGATCGCAACGCCGAAATTGTTGAGCTGGAGGATGGATTGCTGAGTGATTATGGCGCCGACCACCACTGAAATCAGCACGACAATGGGCACGGCCCGAAAGGCGATCAGATCGAGCTGGTTGACCAGGGCGGCAAAACGGAACGGCGCACGAAAGGTGAACGTGGCGCCGGCCGCGGCCATCACGCGCCCCAGAACGGCATGAATGGCTACCACATCCACCAACGCGTTGGCCGTCATGCGGCCGAGCCCGTCGAATGGCCGTAAGAGCCAGGGCAGCGTGGGCTTGGCCACGGGGGCGTGCGGCTCTATAGCATTGACGTGGTTGAGAAGCGCTTCCTGCGCCTCGGTGGTGCCGGTGATTGCGGTTTGAACCCTCTGCCCCATTTCGTCACGGCGTCGGGCCAGAAGGAAGGCCCCGACCGTATCGAGCGCAGTCACGCCGGTCAGGTCGAACTCGAGACGGGCCGGCACGGAACGGTCCGCAAAGGCGGCCTCGATTCGCGACTGGATCTGCTGTGTCCATTGCGTGGTCCACGCGCCGGACAGCCGCGCGACAAGAGCACCGTCAGCATCGGACATCTCGATCTGGGGTTCATCCACCTGACTCATGAAGTGCGCGCTTGTCGTTCCGTGCTGGTCGAATCCGAAGCCCTTGGGGCCGTTCATGTTTTCTTAACATGGAGGAACCGGCTTGTCCTGACCGGGGAGGCACCGACGCCCGTGCCCAAGAGAGATGACCGGCAGGTGATGCATTTGTGCACGTCTAAGGCACCGCTCGGGACATGGCGCCCGGCGTGGTGTTCTTGCGGTTGGCTGGGAAAATGGCGGAGAGGAAGTCCGCCATACCTTTATCCGTCAATGTTCGCAGCAATCCGAAATTCCTTCAAAGTTTGAAGCATTTGGCTATGTAGTTGGTTTTTGCCGTTCGCTCGTGTACGCTGCAATCCGGTGATTTCTTTAGGGTTGCTTTTAGGGTGGAGTAGCAAGCATGGCCAAGCAGACACACAGGCTAACCGCACGGTCGGTCACGACCATAACCAAGCCGGGTCTGCACGCTGATGGTGATGGCTTGTACCTCGTCGTAGATAAGACCGGCGCCAAGCGGTGGGCTTTCATCTTCCAATGGGACGGCAAGCGCAAAGAGATGGGTTTAGGTAACCTGGCATCCATTGGCCTTGCCGATGCTCGTGGCATGGCCGCCGACGCTCGCAGGCTGCTGGCAACAGGCAAGAACCCGATCGAGGAGCGGAAGCGCGCCAAAGCCGAACGCGAAGCCGCTGCCATGACTTTTGGCAAATATGCCGAGGAATTTGTGGGCGACATCACCAAGGGGTTCCACAATGACAAGCATCAGGCCCAGTGGCGCATGACATTGTCGGTCGTCAGAGACCAGGATGACGAACTGGTCGACAGCGGCTATTGCCTCCCGATCCGAAACAAGCGCCTGGACGAAATCACCACCGAAGACATCCTCGGGATCCTGAAACCCATTTGGGAGACCAAGAACGAGACAGCATCCAGAACGCGCGGTCGTATTGAACGCGTCCTCGATGCCGCGAAGGCGAAGGGTTACCGCACGGGCGAAAATCCCGCGCGTTGGCGCGGCCATCTCCAATTGTTGCTATCGAAGAGAAAGAAGCTGAGCCGGGGACATCACGCCGCCCTGCCCTTCGACAGTTTGTCCGATTTCATGCCGAAGCTGCGCGCGAAAACCAACATGGGCGCCAAGGCCCTACGGTTTGCCATCCTGACTGCGAGCCGATCCGTTGAAGTTCGTTTTGCCACCTGGCGGGAAATCGACCTTGCCGCCAAGCTTTGGACGGTTCCCAAAGAGCGCATGAAGAGCAAGGAACGGGATCACCGTGTCCCCCTCACGGATGAGGCCATGGCCCTGCTCGAGGAATTGAAGGAGACGGCGACCAGCGAATGGGTGTTTCCAGGACAGCGTCCCGGTCGCCCGATCAGCCAGACGGCCTTGGAAAAAGCTGCCAAGTCCATCGGTGGCAAAATCACCGTTCATGGCTTCCGATCCACATTTCGCGATTGGGTGGAGGAAGAGACCGCTTTTCCCGACAAGCTTGCCGAGGCCGCTTTGGCTCACAAGGTCGGTGACGAGACAGAACTGGCATACAAGAGAGGCGACGTACTCAAGAAGCGCCGCAAGCTCATGGAGGCGTGGGAGCGGTACGGCAAACCACGGCCCAGCGCATCGGTCACACCGTTTCCTGGACGGAAGTCTAAAGAGGCATAATTCAGATGCATGGGGATAGGTCGGCCAACCGAAAAGCTGGGCACACCTCCAGCCTTCCCCGTGCTCCGACGAGGTGTTCGCAGAGGTAGCGACTATGAAAATCGAGGAGTTATTCAACCCGGTGATTCCGGGGCTGGGGCACGTAGAGGTGAGCCGAGAGCGCCCCCTACCCGCGCATCTGCGAGACCTTTTGGAGGCGGATGATAGGCAACGCTTCTGGTTAGCACCAGAACGTTGGCCGCGCGACGTCATGGGGATGGTATTTCTCGCACGTGCTGTGCAGCTGTTGGGACAAACCTTATTCCCGAACGAGTGGCATGGCTTTGAACCAAGCGTTGACCTATCGCTCGCTCCGCTACCAATTCTGCCGGAACTAGCGCCCGCCTCGGAAGGGCGGAAGGCCCGCAAATTAGTCGACCGCCGATGGGTGATCGACCATAGCCTATGGCGCCAGCTAAGGGAGAAGCGCGAACAGACCCTGTCATCTATCGCGGGTTCACGTAAGCGGCTTGTTGTGGTGCGAGAACGACTGATTGAAGCGTTCTTGTCCGGCGAACTGCCCTACGCGGTGCGCAACGACAATCGCGGGGACTTCTCGGACACGCTTCCAGCACACTGGTGGAACACCGAACTGACGGACGCAAGATTCTACTGGTGCCGCATAAACATCCGAAACCCAATTTCTCACGCAGTCGGCGGAGACGGTTTTCAGTTCATCTACATCGCACAACGAGACCTCACTACTCTAATCGATAAACTCGGGCATCCGGCCCCAAAGGAAAAAAACACCTTGGATGATGTTCACAAGTTGGAGGGTTATCTCCGGGCGGCCATCAAGGCCTCACCCAATAAGCGTACTCTTGACTTCAAGAAGGACATTCAGCCGTGGATGCGCGCCAATGCGCCGTCGATCACCGACAGGATGTATCGCGACACGCGTAAGTCTATCCTTGATGTGCAGACTGAATAGCCCCTAGATTTCTGGACGCCTTCTTCCCTA
Source organism: uncultured Pelagibacterium sp. (assembly GCF_963972885.1). Taxonomy (NCBI): domain Bacteria; kingdom Pseudomonadati; phylum Pseudomonadota; class Alphaproteobacteria; order Hyphomicrobiales; family Devosiaceae; genus Pelagibacterium; species uncultured Pelagibacterium sp. Next base: position 17,670 of record NZ_CAXAXY010000063.1, read on the forward strand.
AATTTGAGGCAAGGAG
>NZ_CAXAXY010000064.1:0-15318 GCF_963972885.1 uncultured Pelagibacterium sp.
AATCACCCTACTCCGACCAATAAAGCCGGGACCTTGCGGTCCCGGCTTTTCCTTTGTTCGCCGGCGTTCTCAATCCCGCGCGTTGACCGTCTTGTCGAGTTCTTCGTCGACGGCTTTGGGGTTGTCAAGGGCACGGGTGGCGGCCTGGTCGGGGCCGGTGATCAGGCGGGCGCCCTTGGCGTAGGTTAGCCAGTGCCAGAGCCAGTTGACCAGGACGTTTATGCGGTTGCGGAAGCCCACGAGATAGGCGATGTGGACCGCGCCCCACAGCATCCAGGCGGCAAAGCCGGTCAGTTCGATTTTGCCGAATTTGCCAACGGCAGCGGAGCGGCCGATGGTCGCCATGGTGCCCCAGTCGCGGTAACGGAACGGGTATTGCGGGCTTTGGCCCTGTTGCGCGCGGATAATCGCTTCGGCGACATATTGGCCCTGTTGCTTGGCGACCGGTGCCAGGGCGGGAAGCGGCTTGCCGTCCTCGCCTTCGACCGATGCCGCATCGCCGATGACGAATACGCCGGGCAGATCGGGGATGGTGAGATCGGGAGCGACGGGAACTGTGCCGTTCTTATTGGTTTTCAGACCCAACCATTTGCCGACAGGGGTTGCCTCGACACCGGCGCACCAGAAGATGTTGGAGGTTTCGATGAAATCGTCGCCGGCCAGAACTCCGTTTTCGTCGATGCGTTCGACGGGGGAATTGGTGTGCACCTCGACGCCCAGATCGGTTAGTTTGCCCACCGTATAGGCGCCCAGATGGGCAGGATAGGCATTGAGCAGGGTATCGACGGCCTCGACGAGGACGACGCGGGTGTCGCGTGGGTCGATATTGGTGAAATCCTTTGCCAGGGTTGCCTTGGCCAGATCGGCAAGAGCGCCGGCGGTTTCCACACCGGTGGGGCCGCCGCCGATGACGACGAAGGTCATCAGGCGCCTGCGCAGTTCCGGGTTGTCGGTGGTCTCGGCGCGCTCGAAGGCCAGAAGGACCCGGCGACGGATGTTGAGGGCGTCATCGATTGATTTGAGCGCAGGGGCAAAGGGCTGCCATTCATCCTCCTTGCCGAAATAGGTGAAGGACGATCCCGTGGCCAGGATCAATTGGCTATAGGCGATTTCATCACCGCCCACCGCTTTTACGACGCGGCGCGCGGTATCGATGCCCTCGATCTCTTCCATGAGAATTTCGACGGAGCCGCCTTTTCCCGGCGAGAGCACGGCCCGGATGGGGACCGCGATTTCCGCGGGTGACAGAGCGGCGGTTGCCACCTGATAGAGCAAGGGCTGGAACAGATGGTGGTTGCGCCTGTCGATGATGGTGAAGGGGACACCGGCCCGGGCGAGAGTCTTGGCAGCGCTTAACCCGCCGAAACCGGCCCCGACGATGACAACACGGCCCTCACCCGCCATCAGCTCTTGCTCTCATCCTTGTGATAGATATCGTGTGCGCCACGTTCGGCGGCATCTTTCTGGCGCGTCGTGGCCTTTGACGATCTGATTGCGCCATAGGCGATGACTAGAGCGAGAATGACGGCGCCGCCCAAAACGGCAAAAAGCCAGGGGAAGGCTTCCATTTCGTTCTCCTTTCAATACTGCACATCAAAAGAGAACGTCTGCCGCCCGTGAGAGTTGCAAAAACAAAGGGCCAGTCGCTGGACTGGCCCTTCACGATCATATCAGGTGGAAAGCGCCTTACTTGCGCTGCAGCAGCGACCAACCGCCAACCACGGTCAAAGCGGCAAAGGCCATCTTGACGATATCCCATACGATGAAGGGCTGGACGGCCCCCTGGAAGGCGGAAAGCAGTGCATTGGACTGATCGATCCATGCGGCCTGACCAGCCATGGTCAACAGCCAGACAAAACCGATGACAAACATCACGACATTGCCGGCCAGCATGGCGGTAAAGCCGGTAAAGACGTTGCGCATCGCGCCACGATCGGCCAGCCAGCCGATGATGGCGGCCATAACAAGGAAGCCGATCAAAAAGCCGCCGGTCGGGCCAAACAGATAGGGCATGCCCGCAAAGGCGCCGGCAAAGACCGGAAGGCCCATGGCGCCCTGTGCGAGATAGAGGCCGACGGTGGCCGTCGCCATACGGAAGCCGAAGGCGCCGGCGATCATCGCGATGGCCATGGACTGGAGAGTGACAGGCACCGGCCAGACCGGCACGTTGACCTTGGCGGCCATGGTGATGAGCACAGAACCGATAAAGGCGACAGCGACCGCAGAAGCGACGCGCGCAGCCTGCGACTTGGGCTGATAAAGACCGAGAAGCGTGTTGGAAGTGGCAAAAGTCGTGGCCATAACTTGTCCCTTTGCGTTAAAGCCGAAGCAGAGACCATCGTTCTAACCACACATGGCACCGCGCGCAATGCCCGCAAGTTCCGCCTCCCCACCCTATGACCGCGCGTTCGACCCCCACACCGGTGAGGCGGTGGGCGTGGCGCCAGCTATCGTGCGGATCACAGCGCCCAATGCGAGCGCCTATACGTTTACGGGGACCAACAGTTTTCTGATCGGGGAGGATCAGATTGCCGTGCTCGATCCGGGGCCGAACGACGATGCCCATTTCGACGCGCTGATGAAGGCCATCGCCGGCCGCAAGGTGGTTGCGGTGATTGTGACCCACACCCATCGTGACCATAGCGGGCTGGCGCGGCGGCTGATGGCACAAACGGGTGCTCCGTTGTGGTCGAACGGGCCGCACAGGCTATCGCGGCCGCTCAAGCCGTTCGAGTTCAATCCGTTCGGCCGGTCGGGCGATTTCGCGCTCAAACCGGATAAGGTTCTGGGCGATGGAGAGATTGTCGAGATCGATGCGGTAAGGCTCCGCGTCGTTGCCACGCCGGGCCATTGCGCCAATCATCTCGCGTTTGCGGTCGAGGGTGGGGATGCGGTCCTGATGGGTGACCATGTGATGGGGTGGAACTCGACGGTGGTGGCGGCGCCTGACGGGGATCTGGGGGACTATCTGGCATCGCTGGACACTGTCATTGCCCTGCCCCAGACCCGCTATCTGCCGGGACATGGCGGCGAAATCGCCGATGGACGCGCATTTGCACACGCACTCAAGGCGCATCGGCTGATGCGCAACGGGCAGTTGCTCGAGGTGGTGCGGCGTGGGCCGACCACCCTTTCGGCGGCAGCACGGGAAATCTATCCCCAGCTTGCGGGCCGATTTGCGATGGCCGGCAAACGGACTTTGCTCTCGCACGCCGAGTACCTTGCGGCGCGTGGGGAAATCGAGTTGCGGCGTACGCTATTGGGCATCAGGCTGCGCGTCGGGGGCCAGGTCTGACTCGGGCACGGGCGGTTCCTCGGGAACGGGTTGGGCCATATTATCCTGGATATAGGTTGAAACCCTGTCATCGAGCGCGAGAAGAAACGCCTCGATGGCGCGGCCATTGTCGCCGAGATCGTGATAGACCGGATCAAGCGAGGCGGCCCGCAAATCGATCAGCGACCCGATGGGATTGGGTGAGACGCGAAACGCAATCTCGTTTTCGAACCCCAGCAGGGAGCGGCGCAGCGCATTGAGCTGGCCGGTGCTGGTTTCGGTGGGAGGCGTTGCGGTCAGAATTTCCCAGCCATTGGCGCGCACCAGCGACTGGCCGAGCGAAAAGAGCTCCTGGGGCGGAATCTGATAGGCGCGGGTGATGAGATTTGGAAACGAGGCCAGAACCGTTTCCGGATCGATCCCGGATTCGTTGGGTTGGGCCTCGAGAAGTTGCGGTGGGGCGCCCAGGGCTGTCGTGACATCGGCTGTCGAGGGATAAAATTCGCTCAGGGCCAGAACGATGCCGGCCGGGGCCAGACACAAAAGGCCGAGCAGGAAGCCGACGCTGGCCGGGGCCCAGCCCCTGTCGCCGGTAAACCAGAGAACGACATAGGCGGCCATGCCGATCAGAAACGCCGCGCCGGCCGACACGGTGCCGATCAAAAGGCTGATTTCAAAGACATCGGCGGCAATCTGGCCGAAAAAATGCAGGCCGGTCGAAATCAGAATCAGGGCGGCAGAAAACAGCGCCAGCCGACGTGCCCAGATCGCCAGTTTCGAGGTGCGGACGAGGATGCGCATGGCGTTACGGGAAAAGCCGCGTGCGGGACCAGTCGGACTCGGGATCGGGGCGCGTGAACACCACCCGGTCGTGAAGCCGGAAGGCGCCGTCTTTCCAGAACTCGATCTGGAGCGGCATCACCCGGAAACCCGACCAATGGGCGGGGCGTCCGATTTCGCCATCGGCAAATTTTTCGGTCAGCGTCGCGACGCGCTCGACAAGCACATTGCGACTTTCCAGCGGTCGGGACTGATCGGATGCGTGTGCCCCGATGCGCGACTGGGCCGGGCGGGAGGCGAAATAGGCGTCGGCATCCGAGTGTGGCACCTGTTGGACCGGGCCGCGGACGCGAACCTGGCGGCGCAGGCTCTTCCAGTGAAACAGCAGAGCCGCCCTGGGATTTGCGAGCAGTTCGCGGCCCTTGGCCGATTCGAAATTGGTAAAAAAGACAAACCCCTGATGCGAATAGCCGTTGAGCAGCACCATGCGCAGGTCGGGCATGCCGGTTTCATCGACGCTTGCAAGCGCCATGGCGTTGGGATCGTTGGGCTCGGTCTCGCGGGCCTCTTCGAGCCAGTGAGGGAAGAGTTCGAGGGGGTCGATGGCGCCGTCATAGGCATCGTCGAACAGCAGATCAGTGAGCGAAGCCGTCACGGCAGAATCCATCCCGTCTGGACATTATGAGGGGCCGTGGCCATATAGAACGCAAAGCTGCGGTGCTTCAATGCCCGCAAATCGTGGATCGAAAGGACGTGGCGCTGCCGGATCACAAGCCGGAGCGCCCTTTCAAGGTGTAACAAAGCGAATGCGCGACCCCTATACAGTGCTCGGAGTGCCAAAGAGCGCCAGCGAAAAGGAGATCAAGAGCGCCTACCGCAAGCTGGCCAAGACTTTTCACCCGGATCAGAATCCGGACGACAAGGCGGCGCACGAAAAATTTGCCGAGGCGACGGCGGCCTACGACCTGCTGTCGGACAAGACCAAGCGGGCGCAATATGACCGTGGCGAGATCGATGCGGACGGCCATCCCAAATTTGGCGGGTTCGGCGGGTTCGATTCGTCGGGCATGCGCGGCGGGCGTCCTGGCGCCGGGGCCGGAGCGGGCGGGTTCAACGCCGAGGATATCTTAAAGGAATTCATGAGCGGGTTTGGCGGCACGCGACGCGGGCCGGGCGGCAATCCTTTCGGCGCGGGTGCTGGTGCCGGCGGCGCGAGCTGGGACCCGTTTACCGGGGCAACGACGGGTGCTTCGGGTTCGGCCAAGGGCGAAGACGTTGTGGTCAATCTGGCCGTGTCGCTGGAAGATGCCCATAAGGGCGGCTCGGTGCCGGTCACCCTGCCCTCGGGCAAGACGGTTTCGGTCAAACTCCCCTCCCCGCTCGAAGAGGGCCAGCAGGTGCGGCTGCGCGGCCAGGGCCGGCCTTCACCGCTGACCGGGCAGCCGGGCGATGCGCTGGTGACGATCAAGTTTGCCAGGCACAAGCAATTCCGCAAGGACGGGCACGATCTGCGGGTCGATGTGCCGATAACCCTTTATGAAGCGGTGCTGGGCGCCAAGGTGCGCGTGCCGACGCTCGATGGCGCGGTTGAACTCAATCTGCCGCCGGGGCCTGATACGGCCAAGGCGATGCGGCTCAAGGGCAAGGGGCTGTTCGGCAAGGGCGATCTCTACGTCAATCTGAGGATCGTCTTACCCAAGGGCGGCGACCCCGATCTCGAGAGCCTGATGCGGTTCTGGAAGGACCAGAAACCCTATAAGGTTCGCGATTAGTCGCGATACAGGCTGATGGCGGCAATGCTGTCCGCCTTTGCGTTTTTGAAATCGAGAAAGAGTGCGAAGCCGACGGATTTTCCGGCCCGGACGATGGTGCCATTGACCGCACCGACCCGTCCGTGGGTGATGGCATGGGTTATCGTGAGGGCTTCGGGAGTGGCGCCGAGGTCGGCGATTGCCGCGAGCACGGCTTCGACGCCCTTTGCCTCCCGGCCATCGGGAAATGTCGCGACACAATCGCCGGAGAGCGCTTGCGTCAGCATCTGGGAGTCTGAAGTCAGCACCGCGACCGCGACTTTTTCGGCAAAGGCGTTCTTGGGCGAGTTGCCACACTCGCCACTCAAGGTGATTTTGGTTTCCATTGCGGGTTCCCCTATCGGTTGCGGGGCGCGGCGGCGCGTTCGAGACGGTCGTTGATCGCTTCGCCCAGGCCGGTATGAGGAATGGGCGCGACGGCAATCGATTTTGCCCCGGATGCATCGAGCCGGGCAAGATGGGAGAAGAGGTTTTGCGCCGCTTCGCGCAGATCGGCCGATTCCGAAAGATTGAGGACCGGACCGTCATGGGCAGGAGCCGGGCCGAAAACGAGGTAGGCCTCGCCGGGCTCGGGCGCTGTGACTTCGAGGCGGAGGGCGGCGTTGGGAGCATAGTGGCTTTTGAGCATGCCCGGCGCGGTGATTGCGGCATTTGGGGCGGCGAGCGCAATGGGATGACCGAGAAGGGCCTCGACATCCTCGCGCGCAAGGGCACCGGCGCGAAGCTGGGTGACCGTATCGCCAACAATGGCAATGATCGTGGATTCCAGGCCGTTTTGACAGGAGCCGCCGTCGAGAACCGGAACCGCTCCGGAAAAGGCCGCGCGGACGTGGCTTGCCGTTGTGGGCGAGAGTTTGCCCGAGGGATTGGCCGAGGGGGCGGCGACGGGGCGGCCAAGGGTGGCGATCAAGTCGCGGGCCATGGGATGGGCAGGGACGCGCAGGCCGACGGTATCGAGACCGGCGGTGACGAGGTCGGAAAGGCCCGCGTCGGGCTTGAGGGGAACGACCAGCGTTAAAGGGCCGGGCCAGAAGGCGTCGGCGAGACGGCGGGCGAGTGGGGAAAAGTTCCCGAAACGCTCGGCCATCTCCATATCGGCGCAATGGGAAATGAGCGGATTGAAACGCGGGCGGCCCTTGGTTTCGTAGATCTTGAGGACAGCACCGGAATTGGTGGCGTCGGCGCCCAGGCCATAGACCGTTTCCGTCGCGAAGGCGCAAAGGTCCCCCCGTTGCAGCAGGGCTGCGGCATCGGCAACGGTCTGGGGATCGGCGGGCGCTGAGTTCATCGAGGTTGTTTGACAAGCGCCCGGTGCCGCGTCAAGAAGAGGCAACAGCCGAGGCATAGATCCCGACGAAATGACCACCCTTCTGATCAGCCAGACAAACGGGTCCGCGCACGCGACGCCGAGCGGCCATGCCGAGCGGCAGGAGCGGATCGAAGCGGCGGCCAGGGCGCTCGACCATCCCCGGTTTGGAGCCCTGATGCGCGAGATGGCTGCCCCGGGCGATCTCGAATTGGCCGAGTTGGTCCACAGCCCAAAGGTCATGGACACGATCCGGGCCATCCGGCCGGCCGAAGGGATCGGGCAGATCGATCCGGACACTTTCGTCTCCGCGCGGAGCCTCGAGGCATCGGCGACGGCATTGGGCGGGGTGTTGCGAGGCATTGAAGCGGTTATTCTGGGCGAGGCGCATAACGCATTCATTCTGGCGCGACCGCCCGGACATCATGCCGAGCGCGACCGGTCCATGGGGTTCTGCCTGGTCAACACCATCGCCATCGCGGCGCGACAGGCGCAGCGGCTTTATGGAGCCGAGCGCGTGGCGATCATCGATTTCGACGTGCATCACGGCAATGGCACTCAAGACATTTTTGCCGACGACCCCTCGGTCTTTTACGCCTCCTCCCACCAGATGCCGCTGTATCCGGGAACGGGAGCGCCCCATGAGAGAGGTGTCGGCAACATCGTCAATGCAGCGCTTGAAGCGGGAAGCGGCGGTCAGGAGATGCGGGCGGCGTATAAAGAGCAGATATTGCCGGCGCTCGACAATTTTGCGCCGGACCTGATTCTGGTTTCGGCGGGCTTTGACGCGGAGCGGCGCGATCCGCTTGCGCAGCTCGAATGGGTGGGTGCCGATTACGCGTGGCTCACGGGAAAGTTGATGGACATTGCCGAGAAGCGCTGCTCAAACCGTTTGGTCTCGATGCTCGAAGGCGGCTACGATCTGGGCGGGCTTGCCTCGGGGGTGTCGGCGCATGTAGGCATGCTGCTGACCGGCGAAGCCGGACCCGATTATGACGATTAAAGACGAAGGGGCAGTAATGACCGAGATCGCCGAAATGAGCTTTGAAGCGGCGCTGGACGAACTTGAAAAGATCGTCGCGCAGCTCGAAGGCGGCAAGGCGCCCCTGCAGGAATCGATTGCGATCTATGAGCGCGGCGAAGCGCTCAAGCGCCATTGCGAAGCCCTGCTCAAGCAGGCAGAGGCGCGGATCGAAAAGATCACGCTGGCCAAGGACGGCACGCCCACAGGCGTCGAGCCGCTGGATCAATAGGTCAGGAATTTCGCCGTGCTGGGAAAAGTGCGCATCGTTTTGTGGGCCCTTGTGGCGCTTGCGGCGGTTTCGGCCACTGTCATCTATTTCACAAAGCCCATTCAGCCCTCCGGTGCGATGTTTGGCGGGCCGTTCGAGATGGTTGCGACATCGACGGGTGAAACCTTCACCGAAGACGATCTGCTCGGCACGCCGACGCTGATGTTTTTCGGGTACACTTTTTGCCCGGACGTTTGCCCCACAACGCTTGCCGAAGCGACTGGGTGGAAACAGACGCTGGGGCTCGAGGATGACGAGTTGCGGATCATTTTCGTTTCGGTGGACCCCGAGCGCGATACCATCGAGCATACGCGCGAATATCTGTCCAATTTCGGACCCGACGTGATGGGCCTGGTGGGCAACGAAAGCCAGACCGAGCAGATCAAGCGCTCTTATGGGGTGTTTTCCGAAAAGGTGGATGCCGAGGGCTCGACCGACTATCTGGTCAATCATACAGCGTCGGTGTTCATGATCGATGCGGAAGGCGATTTTTTCGGTACGATCGCCTGGGGCGAGGACAGCCAGACAGCGCTCGACAAGGTGAGGCGCCTCACGGCGTCATGAGCCGGATAAGGCTCGACATCGCGCTCGAACAGCGCGGGCTTGCTCAATCGAGAGCAAGAGCGCGTGACGCCATTCTGCGTGGCACAGTGAGCGTCAACGGCGTTCTGGCCAGCAAGCCGAGCCAGCTTGTGGGTGAGGGCGACGCGGTCGCGCTGAACGATCCTGCATCACACTATGTTTCGCGCGCGGCGCTCAAGCTGGCCGAGGGACTGGAGAAAAGCGGCTTCGATCCCGAAGGCAAAATCTGTCTCGATCTGGGGGCTTCGACGGGCGGGTTCAGCCAGGTGCTGGCCGAACGTGGCGCGCAGAAAATCTATGCTGTCGATGTCGGGCATGGACAGTTGCATAGCGATGTTGCCGGGCTCTCCAATCTGGTGTCGCTCGAAGGGCTAAATGCCCGCGACGTTACGGCGGAGATGATCGCCGAGCCGATCGATTTCCTGGTGTCCGATGTGAGCTTTGTGTCGCTGATCAAGATCATCGATGCGCCATCGGCGCTGTGTGCGCCGGGTGCGAAGGCTCTTTTGCTGATCAAACCGCAATTCGAGGTGGGACGCGATCATGTCGGCAAGGGGGGGATCGTGGTGCCCGGGCCGCATGTGGACATGGCCATAGAGGCCGTGCTTGCCCATATGGACGGGCTGGGCTGGCAGCGGGCGGGACTGTGGCCATCGCCGATCAAAGGCGGTGACGGGAATGGTGAATTCCTGGCCGGGTTTCGTCGGCGCTGAGCGCTGGTTTAGCCGGGGCGGTGCGGACGGGAGCGCCTGAAGGTGCGGGCGATGGTGCCCGCGGTGCGCGCCTCGAGAAGGGTGAGTGCCTGATCGAACCCCTTCCAGCGGCGGCGCAGGCGGCGAACCGAGCGCAGGGCAAATTTGGAGCTGCCGATCAGCAGGAAGAGGGCAAGGGCCATCATTGGCACGCCGACCGGGATCGGGGTTGGCGCCAGAATGGCTCCGGCAATCAGGAGAACAAGCGCGAGGGGAATCGTGACGATCCTCCACATACAAGCTGTCTCCCGATCCTGAGCACTCGGGCCATCCTTAGCCGCTATCGGCCACAGATTGATGACGGCGGCCAGCACCGCCGCAAGCAACGCCCTCTAATCGGAAATGGTGATGCCGAAGGCTTCGAGCCCGACATAGCGGCGAGAGCGCGAGGACATGGGCTTGATGGCGGAGATTCCGAGATCGCGCAAAATCTGGGCGCCGAGGCCGACTTCGCGCCACTCTGCATCGCGATCTCGAGCCGAGCCATGGTCTTCGCGTTCGGCTTCAGCCGCCGCCCTGTCATAGGCAACACCGGCATTACCCTCGCGCAGATAGACCAACACGCCGCCGGTTTCGGCCAGGGCAGCGATCGATGCGTTGAGTTTTTCCGCGCTACCGAAAACGTCGGTGACGATATCCTCGCGCTGAAGGCGGACGTTGACGGGCACCCCCTGCCCCACGTCGCCGAACACCAGCGCAAGGTGTTGGACGCGGTCGAATGGGGTCGAATAGGCGTAGGCGATGGCGCGGCCGGCGGCGGTGTCGATCTCGAAGGTGGCGACGCGCTCGACGAGCTTTTCGCGGCGCTGGCGGTAAGCAATGAGATCGGCGACCGAGATCAGCGGCAAATCGTGGGCCGCGGCAAAATCGGCGACCTGCTGGCCGCGGGTGACGGTGCCGTCGTCATTGACCAGCTCACAGATCACTCCGACATCGGGCAGATCGGCAAGCCTGCAAAGATCGACTGCCGCCTCGGTGTGGCCCGAGCGCATGAGGACGCCGCCGCGCCGGGCGATGAGCGGGAAGATGTGGCCGGGGCGGGAAAAATCCTCGGCAGCCACATTGCCATTGGTCAGCGCGCGCACGGTGGCCGTGCGGTCCTCGGCGGAAATGCCGGTGGTGGTGCCGTGCTTGAAATCGATGGTGACGGTGAAGGCCGTCGTATGGGCGGAGTCGTTTGAGGCGACCATCGGATCGAGGCGCAGTTTCTGGGCGCGCTCACCGGTGATCGGCGCGCACACGATGCCGGAGGTGTGGCGGACGATGAAGGCCATCTGCTCGGGCGTGATGGTGGACGCGGCAGCTATGATGTCGCCCTCGCCTTCCCGATCGTGGTCGTCGATCACAACGACCATCTGGCCACGCTTCATGGCCTCCAGCGCGGCCTCGACGCGTGTGTCGGATTCAGAGATCATTACAGATCGTTCCTTCCAAAGCCGATGCCGCCTTCGCGGCCGGTCTGGCCACGGTGGCGCAGCATGTGGTCGGCAAGGACACAGGCCATCATCGCTTCGCCGATGGGCACGGCGCGGATGCCCACGCAGGGGTCATGGCGGCCCTTGGTGATAATGTCGGCATCCTCGTTTTCCGTGGTCACGGTCTGGCGGGGGGTGAGGATAGAACTTGTGGGTTTGACCGCAAAGCGCGCGACAATGGGATCACCATTGGAGATGCCGCCGAGGATGCCGCCGGCCTTGTTGGACAGGAATTTTGGCAGCGGGCGGTCCGAGCGCATCTGGTCGGCGTTTTCCTCGCCGGTCAATTCGGCGGCGTGCATGCCCTCACCGATCTCGACACCCTTGACGGCGTTGATCGACATGAAGGCCGAAGCGATGTCGGCGGACAGTTTGCCATAGATCGGAGCGCCCCAGCCGGCGGGCACGCCTTCGGCGACCACTTCGACAATGGCCCCGGCGGACGAGCCGGCCTTGCGGATGCCGTCGAGATATGCGGCCCAGGTTTCGGCGGCTTTGGGGTCGGCGCAGAAGAAGGGGTTCTGGTCGATCTGTTCCCAATCGAAATTGGCGTAATCGATCTTGTGGGGTCCGATCTGGACCAGCGAGGCGCGGATGGTGACGTTGGGGATTACCAGTTTGGCGACAGCGCCGGCGGCGACGCGGGCGGCGGTCTCGCGGGCCGAGGAGCGGCCACCGCCACGATAATCACGAATGCCGTATTTCTGGAAATAGGTGTAATCGGCGTGGCCGGGGCGGAACTTGTCGCGGATTTCCGAATAGTCCTTGGAGCGCTGATCGGTGTTTTCGATCATCAGCGAAATCGGCGTGCCGGTGGTACGAAGGCCATCGGTGCGCTCGTCCTCGAAGACACCGGAGAGGATTTTGACCTCGTCGGCCTCGCGGCGCTGGGTGGTGTAGCGCGACTGGCCGGGCTTGCGGCGATCGAGATCGCGCTGGATCATTTCGGCGGAAATGGGAAGGTCGGGCGGCACACCATCGACGACGACCCCGAGCGCGGGGCCATGACTCTCACCCCAGGTGGTGAAGCGGAAGAGGTGGCCGAAGGAATTGTCGCTCATGGGAAGTGCCCCGGAAATGTTGGAGGTGTTCTAGGCAGCGGCGAGGACGTGGTCAATCGTTCGATGGGATTAGCGAGCGCGAGCCTTTGCGCTAGCGCGCGTGGCGGGGCGAGCGGATTTCGCCGCGCATGGTGCCGATGGCCAGTTCGAAATTGTCGGCGATGCGGCGGGCCCGGATCATGAATTCGTGGGTGATCTCGGGGGTAAAGATTTCGGCGGCGGTCTGCTCGAAAAGAGCAAGCCAGCGGTCGAAATGTTCAGCCTCGATGGGCAGGCGCAAATGTGGATTGAGCGGGCGACCGGAATAGCGACCGGTGCGCAGCATGATCGAAGACCAGAAATCGGTGATCTGGGCGATGTGCTCGTCCCAGTCGTGGACGGCGCGATCAAAGATCGGGCCGAGGATGTCATCCTCGCGGGCGCGGGCGTAAAAGATCGCAACCAGCCTGGCGATGTCGGGATCGGTGATGTCGGGGTGCGCCGGACCCGGGCGGGTCAGCGGGTTGTCATCGGCCGTCAAGATTTTCTCACCACGTCTTTTTCGCTGCGTGCAGGGTCATCCGACCGGCAGAGAAATGGGCGATGACGCCCTGGGGCGGGGCCCAGTTGAGGACTTCGCCACGGGTTACGCCTTCGACCAGATGGCGCAGGACACGCAGTACGCCGCCATGGGCGACGATGATCGAGTGATGGGTCAGACCCTGGGCAAAATCGAGCAGGCGGTCGGCGAGGTCCTGATAGTTCTCGCCGCCTTCAGGGCGGAAATTCCAATATGTGGCGTCGCGCTGGCCGGGAGCCAGAGCCTCGCGCTCGCGGGCGATTTCCTCGTGCAGCAGGCCCTCGAATTTGCCGAAGGAGATTTCGATCAGCCGCTCGTCGTAAATGACATCGGGGAGCGGAATGTCGAAGGCGGCGCGCATGCGCTCCATGGTTTCGCTGGCCCGGCTCAGGGGCGAGGCGTACCATTTGAATTTGGCCGGATCGCTGCCGGCTTCCTCAAGCAGGAAACGCAACAGCGGACCGTTGGAATCGGCCTGGCGCCGGCCGGTTTCGTTCAATGGAATATCGCGGCTGCCCTGATAGCGGCGCTCGCGGTTCCAATCGGTTTCGCCGTGGCGCGCGAAGTAGAAATCGGGCCAGGTGACCTGGTGCATGGACGAATCAATCATTGACAGATTTGAGGAGCGCGCAAGCTAGCGCGCTCCTGTGACGTTTTGTTTGGCCGGCTATTCGGCGGGCGCATCCTGGGGCATGGCTTTCATGCCGATGATGTTGTAGCCGGAATCGACGTAATGAATTTCGCCGGTGACCCCGCTCGAGAGATCCGAGAGCAGATAGAGCGCCGAATTGCCGACTTCGTCGATGGTGACGTTCTTGCGCAGGGGCGCGTTTTCCTCGTTCCATTTGAGCATTTCGCGCAAATCGGCAATTCCCGAGGCCGCAAGGGTCTTGATCGGGCCGGCGGAAATGGCGTTGACCCGGATATTCTGCGGGCCGAGATCGGAAGCGAGATAACGCACCGAGGCCTCGAGCGCAGCCTTGGCGACACCCATGACGTTGTAGTTCGGCAAGACCTTTTCGGCGCCGTAATAGGTGAGGGTCAGGATGGCGCCGCCATCGTCCATCAATGCTTCGGCGCGCTTGGCCAATGCCGTGAGCGAGAACACCGAGATGTTCATGGTCAAAGCGAAATTGCCCGGTGTGGTATCGACATAACGCCCGTCAAGCTCTTCCTTGTTGGAGAAACCGATGGCGTGGACGAGAAAATCGAGCTTGCCCCATTTGGACTTGAGCACGTTGAACACGGCGTCCATGGCGTCTGGATCGGTCACATCGCATGGCAGGACCAGATCCGAGCCGAACTCGGCTGCGATCGGTTCGACGCGGCGATGGAGCGCCTCGCCCTGATAGGTGAAGGCCATTTCCGCGCCCTGCGCGTGCAGCGCCTTGGCAATGCCGTAGGCGATAGAGCGGTTGTTGGCGACGCCCATAATGAGCCCGCGCTTGCCTTCCATCAAACCAGCCATGGTGTTCTCCGATGATCGTTTCGTTGCCGGTGGTTTTGGCACAGGGGATGGGAACGGGCAAGGTGGGAAGCGGTGTGGCGTGGTAGCGAATCCCCTGCCCGCCATGCGATAGTTGACCCAAATGCCTGCAGAAAGACTTTTAGAGATGACCCTTTCCAAAGACCAGATCGTTCCGGCCCTTGTCCAGCTTCTCGGGGAAAGCAGCGTTGTTTCCGAGGCCGGCGATATGGCGGGCTATGTTTCCGAGCCGCGCCGACGGTTTCACAAGCAGGCACAGGCCGTGGTGCTGCCGCGGACGGTGGCCGAGGTGCAGGCGGTGATGGAATGGGCCAATGAGGTGGGCGTGCATATCGTCCCGCAGGCCGGAAACACCGGGCTGGTCGGAGGGCAGGTTCCGCTGTTCGGCGACGAGGTCATTGTCTCGATTTCCAAGCTCAAGGGCGTACGGAACGTCGATGCGGCGGCCGGGCACATGACGCTCGATGCGGGCACGACGCTGCAGGAGGCCCATGAGATTGCCGAGGGCGCAGGGATGATGTTTCCGCTCTATATCGCCTCACAAGGTTCGGCGCGGATCGGGGGCGTTCTGGGGTCGAACGCGGGGGGCGTGCAGGTTCTTTCCTATGGCAACGCACGCGAGCTGTGTATCGGGGTCGAGGCCGTGATGGCGGATGGGTCGATCTACAAAGGGCTCAGTGCGCTACGCAAGGACAATACGGGCTATGATCTCAAAGACCTTCTGGTGGGTTCGGAAGGCACGCTGGGGATCATCACGGCGGCGACGCTGAGGCTTTTTCCCAAGCCCGATGCTCACGAGACCGCGTTACTAAACGTGGCAAGCCCCAAGGCGGCGCTGGAGCTGTTCACGCTGCTGCGGGCGCGGGCCGGCAATACGCTGACGGCGTTCGAATTGATGCCGCGCATCGGCATCGATTTTCAGCTCAAGCACGAGATGATC